>JAHEDF010000119.1 GCA_024641365.1 Planctomycetota bacterium
GATTTATCGCTCGCAGAATCGGTTCGCTCACCTGCCACAATTATCTGGTGGTTAGTGATTACCGGAATTGGTGCAGGTATTTGGGAAGTACCTGTAACGGTTCTCCTACAAGAACGCTCTGCACCTGTGCAGCGTAATTTAATTATGTCTGCTGTCAGTGTACTAGGATCGTTCGGCACCTTTATTGCCGCAGGAATATTTGGCGTCCTGACGTCAATGGTAGGATTAAATTCACCACAGGCCTTTGTTTGTTGTGGAATTTTTACCATTGTAAGTGCACTTATTTTGTTGATTACTTATCGTAAACAAATTGCGGGATGGTTATTATCTTTAGCCGTAAAATTTGCATACCGCGTTCGCATTTCTGGCGCCGAAAATTTTCCCGCATCCGGTGGCTGTTTGGTTATTTGCAATCATCTGAGTTACAGTGATGGTGTTATTTTAGCTAGCCATTTGCCACGCCCTGGACGCTTTTTAGTGTACCGTCGTTTTGTCGATATGCCGGTAGTTGGCTTATTTATGCGTGCTGCTGGGGTAATTCCTGTCGCCGCTGAAGATTCTCGACGCGCATTGTTGGCATCCATAGACGCCGCGACAGAAGCTGCAAAAGCTGGCGAGGTGGTGGTTATTTTCCCAGAGGGGAAATTAACCCGTAGCGGTCAAATGGACACATTCCGCTCCGGTTTGGAACGTATTGCCTCCCGCGCAGGTGTTCCTGTGGTTCCAGCACATTTAGATGGTTTATGGGGCACCATTACGAGTCGTGCAGCAAAATGGTTTTTTCCTCGTCCCTTTCGTCCAGTGAGCTTACGCATCGGATCGCCTCTTGCATCATCCACCTCAGCTGCAGAAGCACGTGCAGCAGTTATGGCACTCAGTTACGAATCAGCTCAAGCCCGCACCGATACCGACAAACGCACGCTCGGTTCTGTCACGATTGATCGCATGCGTAGTCATCCATTTCGTAATGCCATTCGCGATGCTGGTGGTGTGATGCCCTATTGGCAATTAGTCGCCGTTAGCCGGTTATTGGTAAAACGATTAGCATTACCAAAAGATGATAAATGTATTGGTGTTTTAATGCCGCCAGGTCGTGGTGGTGCGATGGTAAATTTAGCCCTCGCTCTTGCTGGTAAAACTGCTGTAAATCTCAATCATACAGTTGGCAAAACGCAATTGGAACGCATGTGTGAATTGGCCCATATTAAAACGGTTATTAGTGCAGCCCCCTATTTAAAACGAATTGGCACTCCTGATATCTCTCAAAAAATTGTTTTGTTAGATGAGATAATGGCTAAGCCATCCAAATTTTCTATTATTCTATCGGCACTCGCTGCTTTTGTGTTACCGCGAAACTGGCTTGTTGATGCGAAGCCACAAGATGTTGCCACAATAATTTTTAGTTCAGGATCAACAGGTGATCCAAAAGGCGTCGAATTAACCCACCAGCAAGTATTAGCAAATGTTACATCCGTGAGCCAAGGCTTAGAACTAAATAATAAAACCGATGTTTTATTAAGTCCCCTACCGCTCTTCCATAGCTTTGGCTTGGTCCCTGGGTTTTGGTTGGCATTAATTCTAGGAATGCCATGTGCCGCTCAACCAGATCCAACTGATGGTAAAGCCCTTGGTAAATTAGCGGAAGCAAGTGGCGCAACCTTTTTATTAAGTACGCCAACTTTTATCCGTGGGTATATGCGTCGAGTTGAACCTGAACAGTTTAAGACATTGCGTTTTGCTGTGGCTGGTGCAGAGCGCTGTCCCGCAGAATTGAAAGAGCAATTTAAATCACGATTTAATGCTGCTTTATTAGAAGGTTATGGATGCACAGAATTAGCGCCAGTTGTAGCGGTTAATTTATTACCAATTAAGCGTGATGGCGTAACGGAAATTCGCCATCGTGACGGCACCGTTGGCCGCCCCCTTCCTGGGATTGATGTCTTTGCCGTGCATCCAGAAACAATGGAGAAATTACCTGTTGGAGAAGAAGGCTTATTAGTCGTACGGAGCCCAAGCAGAATGCGTGGCTATTTAAATCGTGATGACTTATCACAAAAAGCTTTCATGCATGGTGGTTACAATACTGGAGATGTTGGGCGTGTTGATGCAGACGGGTTTGTTCATATTACTGGTCGTCTGGCACGTTTTGCAAAAATTGGCGGCGAAATGGTACCGCTCGATAATGTCGAGGTCGCTATTCAAACAGCCGTAATAGCACAAGTTGGCGAAGACAGCACCATTGAAGTGGCCATTGCTGCCGTCGCTGATGCAAGTCGCGGAGAAAAATTGTTAGTATTCCATACTGGCTTCTCTGGTGATTGGGATGAATTATTAAACTCACTCGATCAACTTCCTGCCATTTGGCGCCCTCGCGGACGTGATGTGCATGCGGTTGATTCCATTCCAAAACTTGGAACAGGAAAACGCGATCTAGCTGGATTAAAACAACTCGCGCTAGAAAAAGCGTGAACGAAAAAGGCCATGGTTTTCACCATGGCCTTTAATGTTAATCGATAGTTTTATTTGTTATGCTAATTTAGGTTCAAGCGCAGGGCCCGTTGGCGAGCGTTCCGATTCTTTGCTTGCTTCGGGACTTTCTGTTTCTTCCTTCTTAATCATGACCGTAGGACGTCGAGGTGGTAATTCTCCGCCATCCATGAGCGTCTTCACTTGCGCAGCATCTAACGTTTCATGTTCTAATAAGGCCAATGCGACGCGCTCTAATTTATCTTTATTCGCAATTATTATACCTTTGGCTAAGGCAAATTGTTGATCAATAATGCGTCGAACTTCCTCATCAAGTTCACGCCGCGTTTCACCCCCCACAGCTATGGCCGGATCACCACCCAGCATACTTTCACGATCCTCTGTATATTTTAGAGGGCCCATTTTGTCAGACATCCCCCATTCATAGACCATGCCACGAGCCAAAGCTGTCGCTCGTTCAATGTCATTGGATGCGCCTGTGGTAATATCGCCACAGAATAATTCTTCTGCTATACGTCCACCAAATAATATGGCGATATCGCACATTAATTTACGGCGACCATGCGTGTGGCGATCTTCGTTTGGTAAATGCATGGTAGCGCCAAGAGCTCGGCCACGCGGAATAATAGTTACTTTATGTAAATCATCTTTTTCTTCGACTAACATTTGTAAAATTGCATGCCCCGCTTCGTGATAAGCAGTGATGCGCCGTTCTTTTTCCGGCATGGCACGTGAACCAGATTTCTTTTCTTGACCAAATGCAACACGATCTCGGGCATATTCTAAGTCTTTATGAGCAATGGCATCCTGATCATGACGAGCTGCATTGAGCGCCGCTTCGTTAATGAGCGATTCCAAGTCTGCTCCACTAAATACCGGAGTCCCACGTGCGATTATTGATAAATTACATTCTTCGCTGGCTTTTACTTTACCGACGTGCACATTTAAAATTTGTTCGCGGCCAGCAATATCAGGTAAACTGACAAAAATATGGCGATCAAATCGACCAGGCCGTAATAATGCTGGGTCTAATACATCAACGCGGTTCGTTGCTGCAATAATAATGACTTTATCAGTTGAACTAAAGCCATCCATTTCAACCAGAATTGCATTTAATGTTTGCTCGCGTTCATCATGGCCACCAGAATTCATACCGGTACCACGTTTGCGTCCGACAGCGTCAATTTCGTCAATGAAGATAATACAAGGCGAGTTCTCTTTTGCCTGAGCAAATAAATCGCGGACACGGCTTGCGCCGACGCCAACAAACATTTCGACAAAGTCAGAGCCGCTAATTGAATAAAATGGCACGTCGGCTTCACCTGCAATTGCTTTAGCCAGCAAGGTCTTACCGGTTCCAGGTGGACCAACTAACAAAACACCACGCGGAATACGTCCACCCAATTTTTGGAATTTCTTTGGGTTTTTCAAAAAGGCGACTAACTCTTCGACCTCTTCTTTTGCCTCATCAATACCAGCTACATCTTTAAATGTTTTCCCGGTTTTTCCTTTGGTAATAAGCTGCGCGCGACTTTTGCCAAAAGACAACACACCGCCGCCCTGGCCCATACGGCGCAGGACAAAGAAATAAAATAAACCAATGAGTAAGCCAATGATTAATAACTGCGGCAATAATGCACTTAAAAAGCCTGCCGGTTTGACGCCTTCATAATCAATGGGCACTGGAGCGTTTGGATTTTGTGCCTCATTTTGACGTTTCGCTTCTTTATTATACTCATCAAACAGCGAAAATAATTCTTTTTGTCCAGCATCACCTAGGCGGCCCGTTGGATAATAGACCGGATAATCCCCCCCACCTACTTTTCGACTTGGCGTTACGGTGGCGTATTCAGGCCCAAGAATAACTTTGGATATTTCACCTTTTTCAACTCGTTCAAGAAATTGACTCCAAGTAACCGGGGATGTGTTCGCATTGCGCCACATCATCACGGTTAAGATCATAACCGCCAATAAACTCAGGATTATCAACAAGAGACCGCGCGGCTTCTGCGGGGGCGGTTGTGGTTTCTCAGCCATATCGTTCCTTCATTTCCCAAACAAAAACGTCGTCGCGACGTAAATAAGTGCGGAGCTATTCGTGCGCTGCACGGGTAGGTTCATAGGTCTTGACGCCGTTTGTACTAGCGTTCTTTCTTGCTGTTTCAGCAGTTTACCACAAGAAAAATGCGCTAGCCGTCGCGCAAACGTGTGTGACCTCAACGACGGCGGCGTATTATTGGGCGCACTCTTCCTGTCGAATGACCGCTTTTATCTGCATTAGTCGCCGAATTGCTCGCATTTGACTCCAATTCAGTGGCAGATTCGTCTGTGGGGTGAGACAGCTCGTCCGTCGACATACCATCCATACTAGCAAAGGCGCGATCCTGCATGGCTTTATGATCTGGTCGCAAGGGCGGGGCTTGTTCATTGTGCGTGCGTGGATCTTGGCCTAATCCCATGCCGCGTCGTAGTGCTGCAATTTCTGCGTCTAACAACACCATTTGCTGACGTTGTGTGCGCCAGGAATCTAAATCACCGGCCGATAAATCATGGGCTTGAATATGAACCGAGCCACCTGCCAATAATTTTTTGACCACGTCGTCAGATAACCCCATGCTACCACCTGGCCCTAATGCATGGCGGCCGGCTTCAATTAACAATGCTTTACGTTGTGCTTCTAATTTTTCTAAACGTTGTTCGCGATCATCTTTGCGAGAAAACACTTTACTGACTTTACTCAATAAACCTTTACGCGGAGCAGGATCAATTGCAGCTAAACGCGATGCGCTAATACGACGTGATTGACGATACCGATCACTGTCAGCGGTATTTTTCTCTTTTTTGTGAATTTCCGTTTCTGCATTTTCTGATATTACTTTTCTGTATGTATCTCCAACCGGAACAGACCCGTCCAGCGGCGTTGCCGTTGCATCATCACTCGCCATGGCCTCTTCCACCGTTAATTCATCATTCACGGTATCATTTAATTCATCAGGCGAACTTGCGGGAGCCTGATTGTCGCCTGGTAATAAATCTGGGCCTGTGGCCGTTTCATCAAGCAGATTATCTGTAATCGCGCCTTCTGACTTACAATTTTTACAAATATATTGTTTACCATCGCTCCAAGCATCTTTTACTTGCTCTGCCGATAAAGGACTGTCGCAAACTAAACAAATGCCTATGGAATCAGCTGTTGGCGCTGGAGTAGCGCGGGATTCCGAATCGGTTGCTTCGTCATTTAAATCAATGGACAACGGTTCATAAATATTAGATTCTTCTACATTCGGATTTTTATTTTCTGAAGGCGAATTGGCCTGATTCTTTTCACTTTGCAAATCGACTATAAATTGATCTTTGCCAATTTCGAGTTCATCAGCATGCGACAATACGGCATACTGATGTTCAGTTCCGTTAATACGGCATCGCATATGAGATTTGTTTTCTAAGAAATAGTGACCATCGACAAAAGCAATTTGAACCTGGCCAACATGGTTGGTGGTTTTTGTGCGAATAAGGAATGGTTTTTCTGGGGTGACCGTCATGCGACGACCAACAACAGCGGCTGAGCGGCCTTCAAGATACAGTGGCATGAACCAGACTCTAAAGGGTCGCTGACCGCGAGCCAGTGGAGAGTCCCTGGATGTTATGCATTCGGTACGCATTTGTATACAAACTACTTAGCAGGCAATGCTAGTGGTGCATAAGCAGAAATCACGCAAGCTCTGAACTATGCCTGAATTACCCGAAGTTGAAACGGTCAAAAAAGGACTGGAACTCATTTTTGGAAAGCGTTCACAGATTGCACAGATAAAACTCATGCGTGGTGATATTCGCTCACCAATTCCCCCAATCATTAAAACTGTTTTTAATGATCGGACTATAAAGGGTGTGCGTCGCAGAGCTAAATATTTATTAATAGACACCGATGCCGGTATATTGCTGTGCCATTTGGGGATGACGGGAACGTGGCGTCTAGCAAAAATAGGACAGGAACGTGATCACGATCACTGTTATATAATTTTAAAAGATGGGCGACGCCTTGCTTTCAGGGATCCACGACGATTCGGATTATTAGATTTTATAGCACCAGGATGCGAAGAGAAACATCCTCGCTTACGTGCTTTAGGGCCTGAACCGTTAGACGTAAAAGCATTTACTCCCTCGTATTTATTTGAAATTTGCCGCGGGCGAAAAATTGCATTAAAATCCGCCATTATGGATCAACGCATTGTGGTTGGTGTTGGCAATATCTATGCGCAAGAAGCGTTGTTTCGCTCCCGTTTAAGTCCGACTAAACGGGCCGGTCGACTTACGCTTGAACAAGCCGCGATTTTGGTTGGGCACATTCGTAAAGTACTGACGGAAGCGATCACCGCTGGTGGGTCAACTATTAGCGATTTTCGCCAAGCTGGTGGTGATAATGGTTACTTTCAGCACAACTTTCAGGTCTACGACCGCCAGGGAGAGCCCTGTCCAAACTGCAAAACTCCCTTACACAGCGCGGTTGTTGGCGGTCGCGGGACAACCTGGTGTCGGACCTGTCAGCGTTAGAGCTCCCTTCGCGCGTCCCAAGTACCAGAGAGACGGAGAGATACGGGTAGTTAGCGTCACTTGACTTAGCACAGGTACCCAACATCATCCGCGCCCCAGAACGGAGCCGATTATGCACCTGAAAATTCGAAACAGCTCGACAAAGCGCCGAAAAATGACTGGTTTTCGACGTAAAATGAAAACCAAAGCAGGTCGTACGATTGTTAATCGTCAACGCCGCCGTGCGATTGGTCGTGGCAAGCACAACCGCAGCTTGGCTGCTCGCGGCAAAGGTAAAAAAGTCGCTCCAGAATAACGATTAGTTAATTGTTGGCGATGTCATGTCGCCTTCACGATTACCTAGTAAAACAACGCACCCCTGCTTGGTAGCAGGGGTGATGTCGTTAATCCAATTTGACAACTGTGCTGCTTATGACTGTGAATCTATTTCTGTATCATCTGCGAGCAAATGACTTGGATTTATAGGTTTTTCTTTTTTTGGCGGTGGCGGTGGTAGTCGTAATGGGCCATTAAATTTACACGCAATACCTTGCCCGTCAGCAATCCATGCCGTGATGCAATCGACCGTTTTTGCTAACATCTCATCTACGTCCCCTCGCTCGTCTGCCTGAAAACGCCCTAAAACAAAATCCACTTGTGCAGCGGCAGTAGATGGCTGTCCAATTCCTAAACGCAAACGTGCATAATTTTTCCCTATGCATCGTTCGATATCGCGTAGTCCATTATGCCCCCCAGCTGAACCTTCTGGTCGCAAGCGTAAATGACCAAGAGGCAAATGAATGTCGTCAACAACCACCAAAACTTCGCTCGGAACAACCTTATAAAACGACATCGCGCCAACGACTGTAGATCCGCTTTGATTAACATAGGTTTGCGGCTTGATCAAAAGGGCTTTTTCTCCCGAAGGCGTTAACCAATCACAGGTCAACGCCTGAAAGCGTTTGGTCCAATTTCCTAACCCGTAACGCTGAAAGATCGCATCCAGTGCCATAAAACCACAATTATGGCGCGTGTGCTCATATTGCTGACCCGGATTGCCGATGCCGATGATTAACCGCATGACTGCTATCCTGAAGATCGGACAAATTTTTCCATACCGGTAGCCAACTCGTGCCTCATTACGCGAATACGACTTGTTGTTTGCGCCAAGCAGGCTTACATGCCGTGCGTTCTTACCACACAGGAGTCTGTTATGCGCTTATTTGTCTTCATCGCTACCTTGCTCGCGTTTGTCGGATCGGCATTCAGTCTTGATGTCGGTGCACAAGCTCCCGGCTTGAGTACTATTAAATGGGTAAAAGGAGAGCCAGTAACTACCAGCGGTAAAATCACCGTGGTAGAATTTTGGGCAACATGGTGCGGTCCTTGTATTAAAAATATTCCACATCTCACTGAATTACAAAAAAAATATGGCGACAAAATTCAAATTGCTGGTTTGAGTAATGAAGATGAGGCTACTGTTAAACCATTTGTCGAAAAAATGGCCGATAAAATGGATTACCATGTCGGAATCATAGATGAAGCCACACATAACGCGTATATGGAAAACGTCGAAGGCATTCCACATGCGTTCTTATTAGATGACAAAGGAATCGTTTTGTGGCATGGACACCCGGCCACAATGGATGGTACATTAAGCCAAGTTGTCGCCGGTACTTTTGATCCAGAAAAAGCAAAGAAAATTGCCAAGGCCGAGGCTGAATTACAAGAGCATTTGCAATCTGCACAGCCTGACATTCCTGCTGCTTTAGCTAAAATTGATGAAATTTTAGCTATGCAAACCTATCACGAACAAGCTATTTCAATACGATTGGCGATTGGAAAGTATCAACATGATGGAAAGGTTATTCGTGACACGCTGTCAAAATTACCAATTGCCGATATGCCTGCCGAATTAGCAAATAGTTTGGCTTGGGCACGATTAACGGAAAGTGATTTAGACCTCCAACAATTAGATTTAGTCATCCCATTGGTGAAGCATGCCGTGGCGCACGATGCAAATAACAGTGCCTATTTAGATACTGAAGCACGTTTATATTTTCAATTGGGGTTAATCGATCGCGCAATTGCGACACAAGAAAAGGCCGTCAAAGCAGTTGGAAATGAAGAAGAAACCGCAGCAACATTAGCCTATTACAAGCACATCAAAGAATTAGCAGCGAGTATTGATTCCGCCACAACTACAGTTCCCACTGAAACTCCTGCTCAGCCTGCTTCAACTGTCATTCCGTAATTTTAAGACTCACAAAAATAGATGGCGCCTCATGTAATTAATTTTACATGAGGCATTTTATTTATCCGGCTCTTGGTTTCGTGTTTTTATCCATCCACGGTAAAAAATCATCGGGAATAGGCGCTTGTAGACAAAGCGTTTTTCCTTGTGGATGCGGAAACTCAATGGCCCAAGCGTGTAACGCCTGCCGTTGCAATGTGGTTTCGCCTGATTGTGGATTAATCGGCCATGTACGATGACGACCATACGTTGCATCAGCTAAAACGGGATGTCCCATTGCCGCTAGGTGAACGCGAACTTGGTGCGTGCGCCCTGTTTTTGGCCGCGCCTCTACAATGCTGTAACCAGAGCGACGCTCCAAAACAATAACGCTCGTATAAGCTTCTTTCGCTCCGTCTGTGCCATCGGGCAAAACACACCGTTTCCTAAAATCTTTTGGATGACGACCTAGCCAGCCG
>JAHEDF010000120.1 GCA_024641365.1 Planctomycetota bacterium
CTTGATTCCAAATATCGTTTATACGTCCTTCAATATCCAACGTGTAAATTGCTAATGGCGAGGCATCAATCATTGCACGCAATGTTGCCAACGCTTGATGTAATGATTCCTCTGCCATGCTGCGTTGGGTAATATCAATCATAACACCGTGAATGAATTGCCCGTCGCCGTTTTCGTCGCGAATTAATTTTGCTTCGTCGCGCACCCACACGATGTTACCTTCCTGAGATAAAATGCGATATTCACTCGCCAGCGGCACGCCCTGTTCTCGACATCGATTAATATCTTCCTGCACCCGCATACGATCACCCGGATGAAGCCGATTAATAAAAAAGACAGGGTTTGATATCCAGCTCTCTGGATGAAATCCCGTTACGGTGGCAATTTGTGGACTTAAATATAAGCGACTGGCTACTTCATCGGCTGCGGCAATATACGTTACCACTGGGATTTGCTCAACCAAAGCGCGATAACGTGCTTCGGCGTTTAATAAATCCTGTTCAACACGTTGTCGCTCACTTCGCGCTCGTAATGCTAATAGGCCATATGATACGTTTTGCGCTAATTCACTTAATAAATCAACTTCTTCGGCACTAAATGCATCGCTTTCTATTGCGTAAATGGTCAACGCCCCAACAACACGATCACCCGATTTAATTGGTAAAGCTATACCTGATGCGTATCCACGTTTCGCCGCTTCGATGCGCCAATCATGATAGCGGTCATCTTCCAAAATATCGCGCGCAATGGCTACGGAACCACTGCGAATAGCGGCACCCGTTGGACCCTGTTCTGCGCCGGCGGCATCCCACGTTGGATGCATATCATCAAAATAGTGTTCGCCATATCCTGCTTGCGCCACTGGCTCGACTAACTTTTTGTCATCGTGTTGCGCGAGTCCAATCCATGCTAATCGATATCCTAACGCCACTGATAAACGACAGACTTCGTGAAATAATTCTTTTTCACTTGTTGCCGTTTGAAGAACGCGTGATGTCTCACTTAAAACATGCAACGCACGATTCATGCGTCGCATATCAGCTTGCAAACGCCGTTGATTACCGTCGCTATTTTCTTGCTGCGTAATGTCTTTAATGGTGATCACGGTCATGTGACCACGGTCATCAACTGATCGCGTTATGGCAATCGTGCATTGAATAATACGTTCAATGCCGCCACGTGCGCGCACACGCACAATACGTTCACCATTATGACTGTCATTTTTTAGCCATTGTCGCCACGGCGTCGGTGGCTCAATAATTGGCAATACATGGTCGATATGAATATCTTCACCCGGTTGGCGTAAACTACCACTTAATTGTTCAGCTGTCGCATTTATGAAAACAATATGATCTAATTCATTAATAGCGATTATGCCATCGCTCACTACATCTAATATTAATGATAAATTATCCTGTGATCGTTGTGCTTGCGATTCAATTTTATGACCGCGCAGAGCGATAGCGATAGCGGTTCCTAATTCTTCTTGTCGCAGTGGCTTAATTAAACAACCAAATGGCATTGAACTGCGAATACGTTCCATGGTCGCTTGGTCATTGCGCGCTGTTAAAAAAACTACTGGCGCCGCATGACCACTGTGCATTAGTGCAAATGTTGTTTCAACACCATCCATTTCCCCTTCTAACACTACATCCATTAAAATTAAATCTGGACGATGTTCAGCAACCGCTAGCAAGGCGGCTTCGCCACTGCGCACCGCCACGCATACTTGATAGCCCAACGCCTTGAGCTGGATATCAAGTAACATCGTTGTCGTTGCATCGTCTTCGACGATCATAATTGCCGGCGGCGATCGCATGGTTAGATGCAGAGTCCACGACGGCCAAACGGGTCAAGACTGAGTGATTACAACTGTGACTATTTTCGTTCACCTGCATCAAACTCAGCAACCAACGCGGGGAGTATTAGTCCATACGCACAACTTTTCGTCCAAGTAAGAAAAACGGTATCAAGCATAAAATCGCTAAACCACCAATAGGATGCGCAGATGTCGCAATCAACGCGTCAAATAATAAGATGCCGCCTAATGCTGCGCCTACCACTGGCCCAACTAATTCGCTGCGTCCCGAGCGCAACGCACGCAACCACGGTTTGCCAACGCGAAATAACAACCACGCAAATATGCCTGCGCCTAAAACTGCAGACATCCCAATACCAATAACGTACAACGGACTATCGCCTGGACCAAGCGCACGAATCCAATGGGCATGAGCCAGTAACCAACCGCCCGCGAATATAGAACCGAATACAAATAAACCACCAATTAATAATTCAGCTCTCCGACCATGACGACTTTCTAATTCACTAATTAACGTCACGCCAAAAATATAGCAGCCTAATAATATCGGATAGGTTAATAAATGACCATGGTCCCCAGTCGTAAATCCGATTACAGCTAATTTCAAATAATCAGTCCCGAGTAATAATAGTGCGAATACTGCGTGCGTGAAACGTACTAACGCCATATTTAAGCTGGCAATATATGGAATATCTTTCGTTACTAAATTATAGAGTAAAATTAAACTTAATACGACACCAGCAGCATAAAAAGCGTGCACATCCACTAACGCAGAAAATAATAAAGCGCCAACTGCTAACAGCACGCCAACAAAAAATGCCGCGCCTAAACCAATGCGACCAGACGGTAATGGACGGCGCGGATGTAGTGTGCGATCACGACCAACATCGGCGAGGTCATTCCACAACATGCCTGCTAAATAGAGGCAACAACTGGCATAGATTAACCATATAATATTTGTGATTTCAGTTTGAAAGAGTCGTTTAATGAGCCACTTGGGATCTAAACCGTCACTTGCGTAGACCGCCATAACCACGGCGGCGGTAATATTACTAAAGATTGTTACCAATCCGGTAGCGCGCGTTAATTTCAGCCAATCAAGCAGCATGCGCACAGGGTGTACGGATATTTCTGGCTACTGAAAGACCCCGCCCAGCAGTTCGGTTTCTTGTCGTTTACCAGCCTTATGCGTGGTTAATCCTCTACCACGACCGGTTCTTCACCAACACCCAGCACAGGAGGACGCCGCAAACGCAGGCAGACGGTGCCGTCCAGCACCAGCGGAGTCACTTCATGCTCCCACGCCGTTGCTGCTGACATCATGTCCACTCCAGCGCCATGCGCCACGGACATGCCACCACCAAGTGTTTGCGTGCCCACATACAATTCCAACCGATCATACAAACCAGCTCGTAAAAATGCGCCATGCATATGCGCGCCCCCTTCAATCAACACGTCATTAAATCCATAGTGACCGAGCGCCATAGCTACAACTAATGGATCATGCGCATTACTGACTGGCAATAATTCAAAACCAATTCCCTTCAGTTGCGCACATTTTTCTTCCGGTGCCTGCGGCCCATGCACAATTACGACCGTCGCCTTGGGACGTGTTACTGCTAATAACGATTGTTCCGAAATTGCGGCTTGGGCAGATAAAATAACACGCACGGGTGTGCGTTCACCAACTGTCGCAGATAATAAACGTGGATTATCTGCCTGCGCCGTGCCTGCGCCTATCATTATCGCATCAAAAGCGCGACGACGACGACGACTAAATGCCAATGCCGCATCGCTAGAAATCCAACCACTATCACCTGTATGAGTTGCCAATTGTCCATCTAACGTCATCGCCCATTTACCAGTTAATCGAGGACGCCCTAAACTGACTCGCTGTAAAAATCCGCCATGTATTTGTGTCGCAGCAACACGACCGCACCCTTCTTCATAGGTAATGCCTGCCTGCGCAAAAAGAATTGCCGGATCATCTTGATTGGGATCGCTAATCGCTGCCACTACCCGAGCAACACCTGCTGCAATTAATGCGTCAGTACATGGCGGTTGGCGCCCGTGTTTGGTGCATGGTGCTAAGGTAACATAAGCAGTCGCACCACGCAGATCATGACCCAATGCGCGACATTGACTAAGCGCATTTACCTCTGCATGTGCCTGTCCATAAACTGCATGACGCCCTTCGCCAATCACCTGATTATTGGCAACTAATACGCAACCAACGCCTGGATTTGGCCAGGTGCGACCAAGGCTGAGCGTTGCTAAGCGAATCGCTCGTCGCATCCAACGTTGGTCCTCTGCTAACATGACGCAATTCCATAATAAATATGCGCAAAAACCTGATCTATCGACCAACGCCATACGTTTGACCGCTTTACCACGCTGGACCTAACGAACGGCCCGTACACGTGGCTACGCTTTCTTTTTATGATCGGTGCGGTGCTCTTTCGCTAATTTATCTAGTACAGCATTTACCAGTTTGGATGTTTTACCATCGCTGCCAAAACGTTTCGCCAATTCAATATATTCATTAATTATGACCTTGGGTGGCGTTTCTTTACAATAAAGAATTTCGTAACTACCCAAACGTAACACAGCTCGATCGGCAACGGCTAAACGATGAATGGTCCAATTATCTAATCGTTTATCGACCGCTGCATCTATGGCCGGGCGTTCCTTAATAAATCCACTCAAAAGTGATTTCGCAAACGCCACCATGTCATCACTTAAATCCTCGGTCGCATCGCTGGTTAGTAAATTACCATCGTCGACATAATTATTTTGCTCAAAACTATAGAGCAATTGCACCGCGGTTTCGCGACCACGGCTTCGTTCATCAGTTAATTTGGCAACAGCCTTTTTGGTCACGGCAGTCACAATTATCCTAACTGGCCTAACACGTTCACCATTTCAATTGCTGACATCGCTGCATCGACGCCCTTATTGCCGGCTTTTAATCCTGAACGTGCAAGCGCTTGATCGGTGGTATCTGTTGTCAGCACACCAAAAGCACATGGCACTCCGCTGGAAGCCTGCACTGCAGCAATGCCTTTAGCACATTCACCAGCGACATAATCAAAATGCGGGGTGTCACCTCGAATGACGCAACCCAACACAATAACCGCATCTACTTTTTTGCCTGTCGCTAATTTTGACACGACTAAAGGCAATTCCCAAGCACCTGGGCAACGCACAATGGTTATATCTTTATCGGCTACCCCGTGACGTTGTAACGCGTCAACCGCACCCGCTACCAATTGCTCAACAATCGCGCCATTAAAACGAGCGGCTGCAATGGCAAAGCGCTTGCCCGCTCCAGTCAGTTGTCCGTTTATTGAGGTCGGCATATTAATGTTCCAGGTGGGTCGCGCAGCGTATGGATATTCCTAAGAGGACCAGAGGCAGCTCCTGGTCGCGCTACGTACCCCGTTAGAATCGTAATTTCGCAAGCAGCCTGTAGATTATCTCGTACGTATCACGGCATAGTACCCCAATTACTGGGGTACTGTGCGTGAATCCGATTACACGGTTGCTGTACGATAATCTAAGCGACCCGTTTGTACTGCGACTCGATTGATGGCATCGAGATAAGCCTGGGCGCTCGCATGGACGATATCGGTTGAGAGGCCTTTGCCCCCAACAACCGTTCCCGGCCCTTCATCACCAACGGGTTTCACACGAACGCGAATAGATACTTCGCCTTGTGCATCGCCGCCTTTGGTCACGGAACGAAGACGATAATCCTCGACCGAACCCGTGAATCCACAAATACGATTTACGGCTTGAATAGCAGCATCAACTGGACCATCGCCTGTCGCTGCGTCGATAACTAATTGGTCGGCTTTTTTCAAACGCACGGTTGCCGTTGCTATGGCACCACTGCCCGCGCCCTCGCCTGAGGCCGATGCGGTGTGCAAATAATCCAATACCCACGCATCAACCGTGCGACCACGCACGACTTCTTCGACCAGTGCAATTAAATCACCGTCATAAACTTCTTTTTTGCGATCCGCTAATATTTTAAAGGCATCAAATAATTTCCCCATGTCCGCTTCTTGGATAGTGAGGCCCAGTGTTTCTAAATGCTTACTCAAAGCAGCACGTCCTGAGTGTTTACCGAGCACCATATTGGTTTCCGGCACACCAACTGATTTCGGCGTCATAATTTCATAGCATTCTGGATTTTTTAGCACGCCATGTTGGTGAATACCCGATTCATGGGCAAAGGCATTATCACCAACAATCGCTTTATTACGTTGTACCATCAATCCCGTAATCGATTGCACCAATCGTGACGCACCGTACAAATGCGACGAATTAATATTGGTCGAAATACCGCCGAACATGTCTTTGCGCACGCGCATCGCCATCACTACTTCTTCCAATGAACAATTACCAGCTCGTTCACCAATACCATTGATGGTGCATTCCACTTGGCGTGCACCGGCTCGAACAGCAGCTAAACTATTCGCCACCGCCAAGCCTAAATCATTATGGCAATGCACACTGATCACCGCTTTATCAATGTCTTTGACGTGTTTGCGTAAATACGTGATTAATTCTGCGTAATCATTTGGATAGGCATAACCGACCGTATCTGGAATATTAACCGTACGGGCTCCCGCCTCGATGACGGCCTGGACAACCTCTGCCAAAAATTCTGGCTCGGTACGCGACGCATCCTCTGGGCTGAATTCAATATCATCAATTAAGGTTTTTGCATACGCCACGGATTCGCGTGCTTGTTTTACAATTTCATCTTTAGCTTTATTTAATTTAAAGGTACGATGAATGGCACTGGTCGCCAAAAATACGTGAATGCGCGCACGCTTGCCAGCGGGTTTAACCGCTTCGCCTGCGCGGTCGATGTCGCCTTTCAGCGCACGAGCCAAGCCACAAATAATGGAGCGTTTCGATTGCGTCGCGATAGCCTTCACTGCTTCAAAGTCACCTGGTGAGGCAATCGGAAATCCCGCTTCAATAACGTCGACACCCAACGTTTCCAAAGTGCGAGCGACTTCTAATTTTTCTGCGAGATTCATCGAAGCGCCAGGTGATTGCTCACCATCGCGCAATGTCGTGTCAAAAATGATGACGCGGTCAGTGCCGCTTGTCTGGTTCGTTGAATTAGATTGATCAGCATTCATGGTTATAAATCCTGCCATTACGCGGGTAACGGCTTGAAAAGAAGCGCGTGCGAACTGGTCGCAGACTGTGATTTTTTAGGAGAAGACGCAATGGGCGGGAACACCACGTTCGCTCGCCCGCTTAACGGGGTTACACTCGTCTACGCGAGGAACCCCTGCGTAAGTCGCGCTAACAGCAATAATTGAGGCTGAAGACGCATGTTGGCTCGGACTATGGCAACTCATGGAAGATTGCAACCAACTACAGTCGTAAGGATACCACATTGGGTCCGGAAGTCCGGAAGTCCGGAAGTCCGGAAGTCTTGTGCGGTCATTGTTACATTAAGTGGGGGATATTTTTCTTTCCAACTCCAAAAAGGTGTTCGCTGCGCTCACATCGCAATATTCTTTGCGCGTAGCGCCACCTTTTTGCAGCCGCACTTATCACTTTCGCTATTAAATTAATTATCCAGTCACACAAGACTTCCGGACCTCCGGACCTCCGGACTCTTTATGGACTTCCGGACTTCCGGACCTCCGGACATAAAATGAGACACCCGCCCTGCCCAACGCTTGCACTCGAAGAGCCATGTTGTTACCACTGGCCATCTATGGAATTAATCAAAGTCATGGCCGGTACCGTTGAGGGTGTCGACGGGTATTTAGTTGAAGTCGAAGTTAGTCGCAGCGAACCGTCTGTCGGTGTTGGCCGCACAACGGTAGTCGGCCTACCAGATGCGGCCGTGCGAGAATCAATTGATCGTGTCACGCCCGCATTATTCGCCAGCGGATTAACCCATCGTCCCGCTGATCATATTGTCATTAATTTAGCACCCGCAGATCGGCGCAAAGAAGGACCGGCTTTTGATTTGGCAATTGCCGTTGGCTTAGCAGCAACCATTCCCGAAAATAAATTACCGCCATTACCAATTGATACGGTATTTTTAGCTGAGTTGGCATTAGACGGCACCCTACGTCCTTGTCGTGGCGTCTTGGCCTGCGCCATTGCTGCCCGTGATCACGGATTAAAACGCATGGTTGTCGCAAAAGGTAATGCGGCGGAGGCCGTAGTTGTCGAAGGCATTACTGTACATACGCCAGGTACATTAACCGATTTATGTGAATTATTGCGCAACGGTTTAGCTTCGGCGCCAAGGGCACAACCGAATAGTGCCACCATTATTGAAGATGATCATGCAGACTTGTCTGATGTGCGCGGACAAGAATTTGCCAAACGCGCCTTATTAATCGCGGCGGCGGGTGGACATAATATGCTGATGCTGGGCCCACCTGGATCAGGAAAAACCATGTTAGCTCGACGACTTCCCGGGTTAATGCCGGCATTAACCTTAGATGAAGCGCTTGATGTCACGCGGGTGCATTCCGTGTCTGGATTATTACCAAGTGGGATTGGTTTATTACGCACGCGGCCTTTTCGCTCACCGCATCATAATGTCAGCGGCGTTGGTTTAATTGGTGGTGGATCAATTCCTCGTCCTGGTGAAGTCAGCCTCGCTCATAATGGCGTATTATTTTTAGATGAATTACCGGAATTTAGTCGCACCGTTTTAGAAACATTACGACAACCATTAGAAGATGGGCACCTGACTATTAGTCGTGGCGGCGGACGTCTCAAGTTCCCAAGTCGTTGTATGTTGGTTGCCGCGATGAATCCCTGTCCATGTGGTTATTTAAGCCACCCAACACGACGCTGCACCGATAATGCTGATGCAATTCATCGCTATCGCGGACGCATTTCTGGACCATTATTAGATCGCATTGATTTACACGTCGAAGTCCCCGCACAAAAACCAGAATTATTAAGTCACGGCCCAGACGGCCAAACCACCGCACAAGCACGCGTCCACGTCGTCGCTGCACGAGAGCGCATGCTCAAACGCCAAGGCTGCTCCAACGCCGGACTCTCCAGCAGATCACTCAGAAAACACCTCAACGCCAACAAAGATGCGATAGCCCTATTAGACCAAGCCGTCACCGACCTAGGCTTCAGCGCCCGCGCTTATGATCGTATATTAAAAGTAGCCAAAACCATCGCCGATTTCGACAACCGCGACCAAGTCAATTTAGACGACGTCAGCGAAGCCATCGGCTACCGAGTGTTAGATCGCCCTATGTCATAATTAATAATATCCATCAACTGCGAGCTTCATGCCGATCATAAAATAAATAATAGGCGGTGGACACGGGGGCAGGGCCAATGCTATTCGGCTAAGAACCTCGTTTAAATCGGCATTTACTGAAAAATTGAAAATTCATCAAAAGGCAATTAACCGCAGAGGGCGCAGAGAGCGCAGAGATGTTTTTAAACAATTCTACAATAAAAAATACCGTTTTTTGGCATTTAAAGGTAATGAAATGCGCTAAGATTTTTTTATAAATTCCCGCTGCGCTCTCTGCGTCCTCTGCGGTTAATCTGTCTTCGATTAAACAAATTTCCCAAGGAAAACGCGATTATTAGCCGAAAAGCATTGGGGCAGAGCCCCCAACGTCCGCCGAGTGACGGTGGGCGGATAAAATCGGCAAAGCCGATCCGCCCATTTTTTCAAAGCGTAGCGCAGTCAAAAATGCCGCGATAAAATAGCGGGGGACACGGGGGCAGAGCCCCCAACGTCCGCCGAGTGACGGTGGGCGGATAAAATCGGCAAAGCCGATCCGCCCATTTTTTCAAAGCGTAGCGCAGTCAAAAATGCCGCGATAAAATAGCGGGGGACAC
>JAHEDF010000579.1 GCA_024641365.1 Planctomycetota bacterium
TTCTACTCACGTGATGCTACGATGGCGATGACAGCAAGGCTTGCCCACAAGCATCTACTTATGTGTGGCAGCACACCTCAAAATAGTAAATTGCAAAAGCAAGATAAGTGTCTTTTTAGATGCTTGCACAGACGAAGAAAAGACAGCGCTTTATTAGGTTTATCTGGCAATTTTAGAAAACTTACAATGACAATGCTATATGACTATCACGGCATGACTATCACGGCGGTAACTACATGAATTTCTGCTTTTAAGATACTTCGTCATATTGTTCAGGGATTCTTGAGAATATTTTAATTTATTACGTAATAAAAATTATCGACGTTTTAGAAATCCACGATCCAAGCTACGTGGATGAGTCATTACTAATACGAATCAGATGTTATTATGGTGCCACTAACAGCCATGAGCAGGCGAACTCTAATTAGATTGTATCGCTGAGAATCAGATATCGCTCGCTTACCCGTTACTAATTATATTTTTATCCATTTGCATGTATGTTCGCCATTTCTTCCGTTCCGTTATCTCTGTGTTTCAAATCATAGCAGCACCCTTCATTTGAGCTATTTTTGATCAGACCTGCCGCTTTATTGCTGCGTCGTATTACACTTCGCACTCATTTCTTACCATTCTGCCTCTTTTCCATTCGGCATCATCCTTGCGCTAGGCAGGTAACCCAGGCGTTCGTCCCAGGAGGACCTACGCCGCCCCATGTCGGGGCCTGGGCAAATCCCTCGTGGCCACACCTGTGTGGTCATTCACAACGGAGATGAATCGATGACCTCACCGTCCTCCATGCTCAGCAATTTGCTGCGCGTAACTGCAACTGGCATAATTGCCACGCTCGCGTCCCTCACCAACTTGGCAGCAGAAGAAACCGTTAAAATCGGAATTCTGCACTCACTGTCAGGCACTATGGCTATTTCAGAAATTTCCTGCAAAGACGGCACCTTATTAGCCGTTAAGGAAATTAATGCCAAAGGCGGCATGCTCGGTAAAAAAATTGAGCCCATCGTTGTTGACCCTGCGTCGAACTGGGACTTATTTGCCGAAAAAGCAAAACAATTAGTTACCCAAGATAAAGTTGCCGTCACTTTTGGCTGCTGGACTTCGGTGAGCCGTAAATCCGTGTTACCGGTTTATGAATCTAATAACGCGCTGTTATTCTACCCCGTGCAATACGAAGGTGAAGAACAGTCATTAAACGTTTTCTACACGGCGGCTTCGCCAAATCAGCAATTAGTTCCTGCTGCTGAATATTTAATGAGTGAAGAAGGCGGCGGCTGCAAAAAATTCTATTTATTAGGCACCGACTACGTGTTCCCACGTACCGCTAATAAAGTATTAAAAGCATTCTTAATGGCGAAGGGCGTTCCTGAAGCCAACATCATGGAAGAGTACACCCCATTCGGTCACAAAGATTACCAAACCATCGTTGGTAAAATTAAAGCCTTTGCGGCTGGCGGCGGCGCTTGCGTATTGTCGACCATTAATGGCGACTCCAACGTGCCATTTTACAAAGAATTTGCTAACCAAGGTCTGACAGCTGCTGAATGCCCAGTGATGGCGTTCTCAGTTGCTGAAGACGAATTACGCGCCATGGACGTTCCTCCTTTAGTCGGTCACTTGGCCGCATGGAATTATTTCCAATCAGTTGATACCCCAGAAAACAAAGCATTCGCCGCCGCTTTCAAAGCTGAATATGGCAGCGATCGCGTCGTTGATGATCCCATCGAAGCCGCTTATTTCGGCGTCTACGTGTGGGCAGCTGCTTGTGAAAAAGCTAAGAGTTTCGAAGTCGATAAAGTGCGCGCTGCCGTTTACGGCCTCGAATTTGACGCCCCAGGTGGCAAGAAGAAAATGGACGAAAAAAATCAGCACACCTATAAGCCTGTCTATATCGGTGAAATTCTCAAAGACGGTCAATTTAAAATCGTCTGGAAATCAAAAGGCTTAGTGAAACCAGACAGCTACAGCAGCTATCTGTGGCCCAAGGGCGACTACCCAGCTCCAACTGGCGGTCCTAAATAATAATTGAGCATGCCCCTGCGCTGAAGTGTGGTTCAGCGCAGGGACCTTGTAGGCCCCGTGCACAAAACGCGGGGCCTACTTGTTCTCTGAGATTTGTTTGCTGCACAAACATACACTTAGTGACTGTCGTTTATTTACTGTCAGTCTAATCGGAGCCCTCGTGTTTTTAGATCGCTGCTGTCTTTATCAATTGCGCGCAAAATCACTGCTGACTGCAGGTCGTTTTATGATCGTTTTCTTGATGGCCAGTCAGTTGTGCCTTTCGACAGTAAGCACCTTATGTGCGGCAGACGATTCAATAGCTGCCCAACATGATGCCGCTGGGCTGGCTTTAATGAAAAAACTCGCCAGCGATGAAGCAGATGTGCGCAAACAAACACTTATTGAAATCGGGCAAAGCCGAGATGCGCGTTTTATCGCTTTTCTAACCGATTATTCACAAGGCTCTGTTTATTACGTTGATGATACCATTACGGTTGGTCCTGACGTACGAGAAGTAAACGAGAAAAAGGTAATTGATCTCTTAAATCCGTTATCACGACAACCATTGCAGAAAAATGGCACCGCGTGGTTTCTTCCTGCCGATGAATTGTCATCA
>JAHEDF010000580.1 GCA_024641365.1 Planctomycetota bacterium
CGCATACAAGTACCCGATTGGTCGTCGCGGCATATTTCTCGATAGCCTGGGTAATGCTGAAGGCGGTTAATTCACACAAGGTGGCTTGTAAGTCTGCAGGATTGAAGGCACCAACATTGCCAATGTGTTGCACTAACCACTGCCGATTAAAATATTCTCTACCCGTGCTTTTAGGTGGAGGCAGAGAAAAATACGTATCATGCAGCAATTTCTCCAGGATACTATTCATGAGTTTGCCGCTTTGGGCAAATTCACCGTGCTGATCATAATTTCCGCGTTGATGTTCGTGAGCCCACATATCCATCAGCGTATTGCCAGGACCTGTATCGAAACCAATGACGGGCGCATTGGTATCAGCTGACAGGATCGTGATGTTGGCAATACCCCCGATATTCAACACGACACGCTGTTCCTCGGAAGTACGGAAGCAGGCGTCATGAAATGCCGGGACTAATGGTGCTCCTTGGCCACCAGCTGCAATATCGCGGCGGCGAAAATCCGCAACGGTGGTAATGCCTGTCTGTTCGACAATGATATTGGGGTCGGCAAGTTGAATTGAGCTACGCTCTTCTCCATCGGCAACATGCCATACAGTCTGACCATGACTACCGATGGCGCGTACAGCATCATTCGTTAGATGAGCACGTTGTAGTAATCCCTGTGTGACATGCGCAAAGAATTTGCCCAACTGGACGTCGGTGCGGATAAATTCTGTGAAATGGTGGGGTTCACCATGAGTCAGAATTTGCAACTGCGTACGTAACGATTGTGGTATAGCCTCGCTGTAGGAGGCTACTAGCTCGGGTTGAGGTTGATCAAACCGCACTGCGACGGCATCAACAGCATCCATACTCGTGCCGGACATTAAACCTATATAGATATCAGCCATGCTATAGGTATAGCAGAGGCTTAGGGATTATGTAGTGCAACGCTGGTTTGCTGTTTCACAGTGTCCAGTGTCGCCAGCATAGGTTGAGTCTGTTGTAGAAATGCGGCTTTATATTTATCCGCAATGGGTTCAGCGTTGGGTAATTTTATGGTTAATGGGTTGCGATGCACCCCATTGACACGAAACTCATAATGCAAATGAGGGCCAGTAGCCAAACCAGAGCTGCCTACATAGCCAATCACTTGACCTTGGCGCACGTGTGACCCGTTATTAATACCTTTTTTGAAAGCTGACATATGTGCATATAGCGTGCTGTACTTACCACCATGCTGAATCATAATAGTACGGCCATAGCCGCCCTTTAAACCTTTAAATACCAGTTTGCCATCACCGGAGGCGCGAATGGGAGTACCAATAGGTGCGGAGTAATCTACTCCTTTATGCAGTTTCATTTTATTTAGGATAGGATGATGGCGGCTTCCGAAGCGTGAACTAATGCGGCGAAAGTCCACCGGGGTACGTAAAAAAGCTTTACGCATCGACAGACCGTCAGGAGTGTAATAATTGCTGTTACCATCAACGTCTGTGTAACGTACTGCACGAAACACCTGGTTTTGCGAAACAAACTCGGCAGCAAGTATCGGCCCTTGATCGATTTTTTCACCGTCCAGAAAATGTTCTTCAAACACCAGCGCAAAATGATCGCCATTGCGGATGTCCAGGGCAAAGTCGATATCCCAGCCAAAGATGCTGGCCATTTCCATGATAAGAGCATCGCTCATGCCTGCACGTTGCCCAGATTCAAATAAAGAGCTTTCAATCTGTCCGGCAGCATGATTAGTACGTTCCTGCACATCCCGATGATGCATCGAGGCAATATAGTTATCTCCATCGCGTTGCAATGCAAAGCTGTCGAAACGGTTGAGTTCCAGAATCAGCGCCTGGAGATTCTGTTGGTGGTCCACCAATATTTTCAGTTGTTGGCCAGGTTGTACGTGGCTGAGGTACTTACGTGATTCGTCTACTTGCATCAGACTGTGTAGTTGTGTCGCTGCCAAATTTAAACGGTTGAAAATACGCGCCATCGAGTCACCTGCGCGCACTTGTTCAGTTATCCACTCGCTTGGCGGCGCTTGCAGCAAATTTGCAGTAGTATCGGTTGATACTTGTTTCGCTGGTTCTGCAACCGCAAGCGGAATTTGTTCAGCTGGATTTGTGGTTTCGATGGCGGGCGTGTTGCGATAAGCGCTTGCATCAAGTGAAAAAAATGTGAGCAAGGTCCCTACAACGAGTATCGAGGCCATGCCAAGTACGATATGGAGACGATTGATTCGCCGGGTTGGTTTACTCGCAGGAACAGACGTAGACTTATAGTCTCTCGTGAAGAAAGACTTGTAATGTAGTGAATTTTCGGATTTTTTGTGCATTTATGGCTAAGATAACCAAAATCCAATTAATGGTCAAATATTCTACCGAACACCGTAATTTATTAGGCTGTGCTAACCTACCGGTCTTATGAAAGGAAGAGGCATCCGATGACCGAAGTGAAGGAGCAATTAGCGTTAATCAAACGTGGTTGCGAAGAACTATTACTTGAGACTGAGCTAGTCGAAAAGCTCAAGCGTGGTAAACCGTTACGCATAAAGGCTGGCTTTGATCCAACGGCACCTGATTTACACTTGGGCCATACTGTCCTTATAAATAAGCTACGCCAATTCCAGGATCTGGGGCATGAGG
>JAHEDF010000581.1 GCA_024641365.1 Planctomycetota bacterium
GACACCCAGCGTGCAAAGGCGTCTGTGGTCTTCTCACTTGACCCGTTCGACAAAGTCCCACCGTCCCAGCTTGGCGTTATACAAGAACAACGCAGGAGATCGGCATGGCTATTTGGAGTAAAGGCGGCGATGAGACCAACGCCTTAGTGCATGAATTCACTGTCGGCGACGATTACCTCCATGATCGAGTTATTGCTCCCTACGATGTCTTAGGTTCCATTGCGCATGCACGGATGTTGGGTCGCGTTGGATTAATAAGTCAGGACGACGCGTCAGCGTTAACCACAGGGCTGCAACAATTACATCGTGAATTTTTATCGGGCACCTGGACGGTTGAAGTCACCGACGAAGATGTGCATAGCAAAGTTGAAGCATTGCTAACTGAACGTTTAGGCGAACCGGCCAAGCGCTTACACACGGGTCGTAGTCGTAATGATCAGGTATTAACAGCCGTTCGGTTATGGCAAAAACACACGTTGTTGTCTATTGCGCGTGAAACCTGCTCAACCATCGGCGCTTTATTAGAGCGTGCGCAGACACACGAATTTCATCCCTTCCCGGGATACACACATTTGCAACGCGGCATGCCATCTAGTCTTGGGATGTTTTTCTCAGCACATGCACAAGCTTTGCTTGATAATTTAATAATGCTTGATGCCGCCTATCAACTCGTTGATGCCTGTCCATTAGGTTCAGGTGCAAGTTACGGCGTCGGCTTACCGCTGGACCGAGAATACGCCGCTAAATTATTAGGCTTTGATCGTTGGGGTGGCGTTGCGATGGCGGATGCGAATAGCCGTGGGAAAGTAGACACCGTTTGTTTAGACGCTGCTGGAGCAATTGTTAGTGACCTGAGTCGATTAGCAGGTGATTTAGTATTTTTTACTTCAGCTGAATGTGGCTTTTTCCATATAGGAAAAGGTTTCACTACTGGCTCCAGCATCATGCCACAAAAAAGAAATTTAGATTTATTTGAGTTATTACGGGGTCGTGCGGCACGTTTCTTAGGTTTACGTACTGGTTTGGCCGCGATCACTTTAGGATTGCAATCAGGCTATAGTCGCGACTTACAAGATACCAAAGCACTGTGCCTGGATGGTTTGCGTTTAGTGCGACAAGGTTTAGCAGTAACCACTGCTGCCATTCCAACCTTAGAACCTGTGCGTGATCGTATTTTAGCAGCACTTACCCCAGATATTTATGCAACTGACGAAGCCTATCGATTAATGCGTGAGAAAGGCATGACTTTCCGCGATGCGTATGTCGAAGTTGGTCGCCATTTAGATCAGTTAACCACGCCTGATCATGATGGCACCGTTCGTAATCGAACCCATGCTGGTAGCACGGGTGCATTAGGTTTAGCGGCGCTTGCTGCACGCCAATCAGCTGCGCTTACCCGCTACGAAAATACTGAACGTGCCTTATTAGCGACGTGGGAAGCGTTACTTATCTAAATAAATATCATTACCGAACCGCCATTAACCACGTCAGATTAAGCTGCTGACTTGAGCATGGCGTGCAACTTGGCATTCCCACTGTCCAATAGATCGTGTATCGAGAGACAGAGCTTTGCTATTTTTCGTTGTGAAGAAACAGACAACGGCGTATCTGTCAATTTCTTAATTTGACGAAAGTTAATTATAGATAAATTACAATACTCTTTCATCTCAAAATATTTTATCGCTTCCCAATTACAGTCGACATGTATTTTGGGGGCTTTCGCTTTAGAACCAAATATTAAATTTATAACAAAAGATAAAGAGCTGCAACTGGCTCTGTAAATGGGCAAGACAATACAATGAATTTCTTTGCTTCCTTCATTGTTTTTATTTTTAAGTATTTTATCTATTAATGACTTAAATTCATCTGCTAGGTTTAGTAATTCTTGGGAAACTTGCATAGTTTACCCCTTTACCATGTAATAATTTTAACTGGCAGCACCAACCGTTACGTCACTTGAGGCAATGCGCGTAAATGGCATCACGACAGCAGGTGGAAAATTAAACAATACAAAATGAGATCTATCAAATCGGAAACCCGGCGGTTGGAAACGACGCCACATCCGTTTTGAATAAGTAAATTGAATATAGCGCTGTCCGGGTTCAAGCACGTCAGCAATGGAATTAAAAATACTGGTCGACAATTGATGTGGCAAACTAAGTAATGGTAATCCGCTGATAACTGCACCAACCGACTCAACCGGAATCTCTAAATTCTCTAAATGACTACGGATTTGCGAGGCGCATCCGGTCACCACGGTTACATCGGCCATGCGTTCTTGTAAGCGTGCGGCAAATGATTCATTAAATTCTATGGCAATCAGTTGATGATTAGGATAACGCTTCCGAATTTCCCGCGTAAAAACGCCTGTGCCTGGGCCTAATTCCACAATCACCTGTCCCGGTTGTAGCGCCCCCATGGCCGTCACCATCATCTTTGCGAGGTACGGACCACTTGGCATCACCGCTCCGGTAGTGCGAAGATGAGTTGCACATTGACTGAGAAATCGAAGCGTTTCACGCATGGTTTATCCTACGATTTGACGCTTTATATCCATCGCTGTCAAGGCAACCATGTGCGGGACTCATCACCATGTACACTCCACACCCAGTTAATA
>JAHEDF010000121.1 GCA_024641365.1 Planctomycetota bacterium
CGTCGTTTTATAAATCGATAAGTTGTTCATGTACGGCAAAAAACAGATGTTGATAGGGAAAATTAGTTGCCGAACTCATGGCCAGAGCGCAGGTAGTGCTGGTGGTGACACCAAATTGCGCCGCCGCACTCATAACTTCATTTGCTTCACGTTTGCTTGCAGCAGCAGGCAAGCCCGGCACGGACCACCCCTTATCACCAGCCATACCACAACAGCCCGACGCCATTGGTAGTAAAGGCGTGCCTATGGTCGCGGTTACTTGCGTTAATGCTTGCGACCAGCCGTGACGATGTTCGCTACAAGTTGGATGAATGGCTAGTATACGATCTGTAGGTATAATTTTCTGTCGCTCTTTGAGGCGTGGGATAATAAGTGATGCTATTACTTCAGCAGGGTGCAGATGCTGTAATTTTTTCCAGCGACTGCGTAATTCATCAGGCATTGCACTTTCTATTTCATGCAATTGACCAGCGCAGGTACTGGTGTCAGTCATAAAGATAGGGGAATTTTCAGCGTCACTAATAAGGTCACATAAAGCACGTAGCGACCGTTGTTGCATTACGCGAGCTGCTTCAGGAAATCCTTTTGATATAAATGGCTGTCCACAACATAGATTATTAATTTCATCAGGAATTATGAGCCCGACACCAGCGGCACGGCAACAATCGGCCAACGCTTGGGCAACAGATCCAGGTCCCATGGTACGCCCAAGACAAGACGGGAAATAAATAATTGTTGGTGCCCCATCATCAGCTTGTGGCCATTCATTTGGCAATGCTGCAGCAGGAGGTGGTAATGGTATTGTCGTTTTTGGTAAATGGGTGATGCGAGCAAAATGGGCCAAGCGTAACCCGAGACGTAAAGTCCCAGCTAGTAAATCAAAATGATCAGCTGCAAAAAGTGCGATACGTTTTTGTAAAGAAGAACGGCGCGAAGCGCGCTCAATACGTACTAATTCACCAGTATTAATGTGAACAGGACAGGCCGATTCGCACATACCATCTGCAGCACAAGTGTCTAAACCACGATGCTGCCAAGATGATGAAATGGCACTGCCGTCAGCGCCCGCACGCGCAATGGCACGTAATGCCGCAATGCGTTGTCGTGGACTGTAGGTGACATCTCTACTTGGACAAACGGGTTCACAAAATCCACATTCAATACAGCGATCAATTGTTTCGTGTACGCTAGGAAGTGTTTTTAAATGTTTAAGATGTGCTTGCGGATCATCACTTAATAATACGCCAGGATTTACAATATTATGTGGATCGAAAAGTTTTTTAATACGCCGCATAATCGCGACGGCTTCAGTTCCCCATTGGCGTTCAACAAATGGAGCCATATTGCGACCGGTGCCATGTTCAGCTTTTAAATGACCGCCCATGTCCAGAACAAGGTCAACCAGAGCGTGCATAAAACGATCATAACGATCAACTTCATCAGGTAATGATAAATTAGGCGTCAATGTAAAATGAAGATTGCCGTCTTTGGCATGGCCAAAAATAACGGCGTCATCGTAGCCATGTTCAGTAAAACAGGCGCGTAAGCGGTGAATACCTTCAGCCAATTTTTCTACTGGAAAAGTAACGTCTTCTATAACGACTGCTGTACCAGCAGCACGGATAGCACCAACGGACGGAAATAATCCTTTGCGTAATTTCCAGTAAGAAGCTTGAATTGCGGCATCTCGCGTGAACAGCGCGGGGGCAACTACATTAAAATTTATTAAAAGGGGAGCCGCCTGTGTTAATCGAGTCTCTAAAACGGATTCGTCACTTTCCTGAAATTCAACTAAAAGAGCAGCCGGGTCACCAGCAGGCAACTCATGTGGCAGTGATGTCGCAATACGTCGCAAAGCGACGGCATCTAATAGCTCAATTGCGCGTGCCTGTATGTGTGCAAGCGGAGCAACGGCGCGGCTCGCCTCATCGACATCACTAAATAACAACCACGCGGTCGCACGAAATGTAGGTAATGCTAATGTGCGAAAAGTGGCAGAAGCAATAAAAGCCAATGTGCCTTCACTGCCAATTACTAATTTCTCTAATATGCGTACTGGACTATCGTGATCAAGGAAGGCATTTAAACTGTAGCCAACCGTATTTTTCGTCGAAAATGCAGCACGTATTTGTGCAGGTAAGGTCGGGTGCTGACGAATATCGTTGGATAATTGTGTAAGACCGGCATGGATATGTGGGTGCGATTGTGCAAGTAAATGATCTGCATTTTTTGCATCTGTCGTAACAGCATTCCCATCAGATAAAATAATCTCCAAGCCAGCAATGGTATGGTAACTATTTTCACTCACACCACAGCACATACCGGAAGCATTATTCGCAACGATGCCACCAATTTCAGCGGCTTGTATACTAGCAGGATCAGGCCCAATGCGACGTCCATGTGGAGCCAGTGCGGCATTTACCCATGCACCAACAGCGCCCGGTTCACACGTTACCGTATCAGCTTTTTCAGAAATTCTGATGCCACGTAAATGCCGTGAAACGACAATTAATATCCCATCGGTAACTGCTTGTCCTGATAAGCTAGTGCCACCTGCGCGAAAGCACACATGGACACGTTCCGCTGAGGCAATTTTTAAAACAATCGCAACGTCTTGTGCGGATTTAGGAATCACAACTACGCGCGGCAATAAATGATAAATACTTGCGTCAGAAGCCCATTGCGAACGATCTTCGATGGCATCCAGAACACGCTCTTTTCCTAAGCGCTCAATTAATTGTTGGACTACCGCATCGCCCATAATGGTAAAACGATGGCACATGAAAATAAATTTACTAGTACGGAGACTAGTGCAGAAATAAAGAGTGCTTTATTACACTTTCCCTAGTTGTTGTGTATCAATTGAGTGTGCCTCATGATTTCAGTGATCAGGTTAATTTCAAAGCATTAAATTCAGTTTCGTTGTTAATAAATTCGCCTTAGCTAGACAATTTTCCCTGGGGAATACCCAAATGAGTGCATTTTTCATTGTATAAAAATATGAGCAGTTTGAAGGGGCACTGACAGGCACCGAACAGAGTCGGTTTGCCTATCAGCACTCTCATGATGCCTTGGCGAGTGGCTCCCTTCACCATAATCAATCAGGAGCGGCCTCATTTCCTAAACAAGCTGGATGCTCCAAGCGAAGTCTCAGTAAAATCATTGCATTATGTCATGGTTAAAAGCGAATGTCCGATATCTACTTTGGAGGTCATAAATAATGTGCTCAAATGACCGGAAATCATTCATGTCGCGACCAGTTGGGGGACTTTAGGACCAGCGGTTTACTGACGGAGAGCAAATCCAGTTTCTCAATCACTATATGCGAGAATAAAACCAATGCATTTCTATATAAACACTTTGTACATCAATGAGTTATGTTATTTTTGTATATGAAGACATGAATAAAGAGTGTCAGGTTTATTATTGAGCGACAATAGCTTACAACTTTATGTACCTTACCCCATCGCACATTGTTTCAAAAAACATTGTTTGTTGATGGTTTCAGAATCATGGGTAAAGACCAGAAGGCATGATTGCCAAGGGGTTACGTCAAAAGACTTCAAAAGCATGATCCACGACACTTAACGGGGCCTAAACGCCCTGGCTTTTGCTCAGTACATCTCACAGAATCAGACCATTGGTCCTACCAAAAGCTTTGGTGAGACCGAACGATGTATAGCACCTTTATCAACTCAATTTCCACAAAGCGAGGGCTTTATGATTGATGCGACACTCAAGACCAATGACCAAACGCCACGTGGACGTGCTGTCTCGACGATACGGGCCTGGCTGCAATCAGGACGATTTGTTAATGGCCAGGCATTACCTGCTGAGAGAGAATTAGCCAAAGAATTGGGTGTCGCTCGTGTCACCGTTCGCTCCGCGCTGGCTGAGCTTGTCGGCGAGGGTTTATTAGAAGGGGCCTTTCGCCGTCAGCATCGTGTTGCCGGATTAGCTTCCGGTGGATTAATGCGCCGTACGGTAGCGGTATTGTCGATTGAAGGCTTACCTCAAAGCGCATCGCCTCGTCCTGGGTATGACTTAGCCATTCAAGTTGACGCCAGTCGCATATTGGAATCGTCAGGTCTTCATGTTTTAACTTTAAACCCGCAAACTTTATTGGCAGGTGGTTTGAATCATTTATTAAATCAACGTCCTCGTGGCGTGCTGGTTACGTACGATGTATGCGAATCAAAAGTAGGACAGGAATTAATACGTACGTGTACGGCAGCTGGCATTCCAGTGGTAGCTTATGGTTATTCACCAGAATTACGTGAATGTGATGTGGCGACCTGTGATCAAGAAGCAGGCGCTTATGCATTAAGCCACTGGTTAATTAAACGAGGCCGTCGTCGTATTTTACGTTTATGGCGTGTGGCAAATAATCCTGTGTGGCTCCAGCAGCGTAATGCGGGATATGAACGAGCGGTGCGGGAAGCAAATTTAGCTGTTTTACCACCGATTTTTCCTCATTTCACTGAGGATTTCAACACGGACAAAACAACGTGGCAACATGATGTTCGTACTGTTGCAGGCTATTTAGTTGAGCATCTGACAGGCCCAGAAAAAGTTGATGCCATCATGGTGAACAGCGATCCGCAAGCCTATGTTGTCGCTGCGGCATTACGTTTCTATGGGCTTCGCCCCAATCAGGATATTGATATTGTGGGCTATGATAACACGTGGCGTGAGGAACCATCGCGTCAGTGGGAATCCGTAGGCCCATTAGCAACAGTTGATAAACGTTGTGATCAAATTTGCGAACAATTAGCAGCATTATTATTAGATCGCATTGATGGTCGCCTACCAACTGCTCCGCAACGTCGTGTAGTTAATGGTGAATTAATTGATTTAAATCAACCAGCGATTCACATGTCAGTGGCATCGTAATCGGCTCAATTAATTTATCGCGCGTTGATCTCCATGTAATTCTGAGAGTTGTGTTTGCAGCCACGCCTCACCAAAACGCCACGTGCCATAAGCAATGAGCGTGGCGGCAAGGATTGGTGTTATGGCAGTGCCGGTTGCTAACACTTCTTCTATAGCAGCTTTGTTATCGGCTATTGACCATAAAGCCGTGTGCTCTTCTTTGTCTAGGCGCGTTGCAATGGTGGCATAATTACAATGGGTCGTGGCTACAAAGGCGAGTTCTGGTTGGCGAAGTTGCATATCAGAAAATAATCCAATGGCGCGCAAATCATTAATATCAGACTCTTCAAGCGCCACCTCTTCTTGTAATTCGCGTTTAATTTCTGACGTGACGTCAGGAGCAGTGCCATCTTTTCCGGGTTCTAACATACCGCCAAATGGGTGGGCACAATTAGGATAGAGCGCAACAGTCTGTGAGCGCTGTCCACCAATTAAATGACCATCTGCAGAACATAAAATGACACTTGTTCCAACGGGGTTTGCCATCACTGATTGTCCGTATTGCTCAGCCCATTGTGGGTGGCACGCATTGGTGCCAATAAAATTTTTATAGGAATTGGGACTAAGTCGTAAGGTGAGGTTATTATTTTGCAGAGAAAAAGATTCCAGTCGGCAGACAGGTCCATCAAATAAATTTACATGTGGTTGTGCGCAAGCTGTTCGCCACTCTGTTTCAACCATATGCATCAAATTGTCGGGTAAGACAAAAGTGCTTGGTGTCCACGTACACGCTATTTGATCGGCTGACCAATCGCCGATAGCAAGCAATTGTGAGAGTTGTGAGGCCTTCATAGCACTACGTTGCGCGCTGGTCTGGCATGCGCAAGCAGACAAGGCCTTGTAGACCACAATAAATTAACGACACCATCTATCACCATGACAACACCTGTTTCAATCGACGACATCCGCTCTGCAGCCGCCCGCATACAGGGCGCAATTTATCGTAGTCCCTGTCCGTATTCTTATGCGCTCAGTAAATTATTAAACACTGAAATATTTTGTAAATTTGAACATTTGCAAATGACCGGTAGTTTTAAGGAGCGTGGCGCACGTAATAAATTACTCTCTTTAAACGAGCAAGAACGTACGCGTGGCGTAATTACGGCATCTGCTGGCAACCATGCCCTTGGGGTTTCCTATCATGGGAAATCACTTGGCATTCCAGTAACCGTTGTCATGCCAATTACCGCACCATTAGTAAAAATCACCAACTGTCGTTCATTACAAGCTACTACGATATTGCATGGTGAAAATTTAGAAGAAGCACGCATACATGCGCGTAAATTAGCAGAAGAAAAACAATTGATGTATATTCATGGCTTTGATGATCCGGCAATTATTGCTGGGGCAGGCACTATTGGACTAGAATTGCTTGAAGATCATCCGCAATTAGATGCTGTTATTGTGCCAGTAGGTGGTGGCGGTTTAATCGCTGGTATCGCATTGGCGATTAAAACGATTGCACCACATATCCGAATAATCGGCGTGCAATCAAATAGAGCAGCGACGCTTAAGCCGTCCTTGGCTCAAGGCAGCGTCGCACATGTGAAAACCCAGCCGACGCTAGCAGATGGTTTAGCGGTTTCAGAATTAGGCGGACACTGTTTTAATCTCATCCAAAAATATGTAGATGAGGTGGTACAAGTTGATGAAGCGCACATTGCATCAGCAGTTTTGAAAATGTTAGAATTAGAAAAAATGGTGGTCGAAGGAGCGGCCGCCGTGTCGCTGGCTGCTTTGCTCAGTAATGATTTAGGATTACAGGGAAAACGAGTTGCCATGATATTAAGTGGCGGAAATATAGATGTCACTGTTTTGTCACGCATTATTGAACGTGGTTTGGTGATGGATGGTCGTCTCTGTCGTTATATTTTACAAATTAGTGACAGACCAGGTTCACTAGCTCAGCTTTTAACCTGTATAGCAGGGACTGGGGCCAGTATCAAAGAGGTGACGCATGATCGGAGTTTTGGCCCAACTGATGTAGCCATGACTGGTGTAGCGGTTGTTTTAGAAACTAGAGACGCCGATCACATTAAACAAGTCGGACAGGCTTTAGAAAAAGCAGGATTACAATTTAAACGTGATGTTATGTCGGAAAATTAATGACGCTCATACCGAAATGTCTAATGTAAATATCCATTTTTAGTTGTGGCACAACAAAACACCTCCCCGCATGCGGAGAGGTGTTTTGTTATTTAAGCCAAAAATAAAATAAAATTATTCTTCAACTTTTTTATTTTCCTTAGCGGCTTCTAGATATTTAGCAGCATCTTTCTCAACGGTCTTTTTGCATTTTTCCGAACAAACAGCGATGGCGACGGTTTCGTCATCATCATTTTTAACTTTTGCGACATGTTTGCCATCAACCTCTTCACCGCATTTTGGGCAAACGGTGTTGATTGGTTTGTCTTCAGCAAAGCAAACGCCTGCTGTCATAAAAAGAAGGCCGAGGGTAAGGGTCAATGCGTTACGCATATGATACTCCTAAAATGGTCCTGTGGACCGGGTTGGATTAAGTAGTGGGGTATAGAACGACAGAATTGAATTTTGGCGATATTTCTTTTCGCCAAAATCCATAATGATAACGTCAAATTACTTGTTTGAGTTAGCCAATCTTTATTGACTTGGAAAGAGCGATATGGCTCTAGAGAAAAAATAGTCTACTATCACGTATGCTAAAACTTATACTAAAAACACCTCCCAGTTACGGGAGGTGTTTTTTAATCGTATATCAACAATTAATTAAAAAAGTCGAATTATTATTCAGCTTTTTTATTTTCTTTTGCAGCAGCGACATATTTATCAGGGTCTTTTTCAACAGCGGTTTTACATTTGCCACAGCAAACGGCGATAGCGACTTTTCCAGAATCTTGTTCAACGGTTGCTACTTTCGAGCCGTCGACTTCTTTACCGGATTTTGGACACACAGTGTTAGCTGGTTTGTCATCGGCAAATCCGGCACCAGCGGTGGCGAATAAGAGGCCGAGAGCGAGGGTCATTGCGGTACGCATGAAGAATACTCCGAAAAGTGGTCCAATATGGACCGGGTTTGTTAGTAGTGAGGAGATGGTCGAAGGATGGAGGTCATCATTCAACTCTGCAACTAGGGAATGTCATGGCTTAAACCACTGTTCCACAGTGATTTATTGTTGAACATAGACAGTGGAATTGCATGTAAGTACAGTAATATAATCTAGATATGCTTAAAACAGGCGATTCGGTATGGGCGGCTTTCAGGAAATCCTTTGCTGACGGGAATGTCAGGTGCGAGAGCAGGAGCAGAAATTTCTTGGATAGTTTTTCCTGCGGAATTAGACGCGGACAAACATTTCTCACGTAACGGGTAGGGCTTGCCGCCAATCGTATTGCAGCAGGCCACTAATAATCCCGCAGGAGCTAAACGCGCACATGCGAGTGTTAATATCTCTTCATAATCACGTCGTAATATCCAGCCATCGCCGCCTTGAGCAGCTGTTGGCGGGTCGCAAATAATAATATCAAATTCATCCTGACAGCTTGATAAATAGCGCCTACAATCGCTTTGAACAATGGTGTGACGATCGGCTACATTATTTAATTGCGCTGTTTCCTGTGCACGAGCCAATGCTGGTGCTGAAAGATCAACGTCAGTCGCATGAGCCGCACCAACATGTAATAAATAAATAGAAAATGAGCCTGTGTAAGCGAATAAATTTAAGACACGTTTACCAACTGCTTGTGGAGCAAGCCACGCACGCGTTGCCCGTTGATCCACATAAATGCCAGTCGCCAATCCTGAAAATGGTCGGAGTGGATAAATGACGCCTAATTCTTTTGCGTAAATAACGGCATCAGGATCGACTGTCCCACCACCATGGCGATGCGAAGTCGTATCAGCTTTTCGTAAATCATCTTTGTGATCACGCTTAATAATAATCGCATCCGGATACCGACGTTGTAAACTACGGCATAATGCATCAGCGTAAGGAACCGCGCAATCAGCCTGTATTAACACGACAAACACTGAGGCGTACCGTTCTATGCGAATACCTGGTAAATAATCACTTTCACTATGAACGACGCGATAACAGTTTGTATCAGCATCATCATGCAGTTGCGCACGTCGTTCTAATGCCCGCGATAATGCTTGCGCAGGTACATACGGCATATCCGGACGACGATGATAAACGCGCGCACAAATTTCATGCGCTGGATCTGCTAAAGCAGATGCTAATCGTTTGCCGCCTTCATCAATTAAAGTAACGGGTTCGCCAGCATGTAATTTTTCTAGACCTTTGGTAAAGCGATCTGGACGTACCCAGGGGTGGCCATCAGCAATAAATCGAGCAGTCGTGCGCGACACCTGTAACGTGCGCATGTCATGATCCCGCATTATTTCTTCATTGTCTTCAAATATCATCTCACATCTCGTCCATTAGAAATTAATTTGTATGAATTTATTTTTCAGCAATTATTTTTCAGCGATAAGTGGTTTATCACAAAAGACGCTGCCATTGCTGTCGATGCGATTTGAAAAACAGGACCGCCGTAGTTGGTGACAAGCAGGTCCTGGAGCATCAACTACATAGAGCACGACATCACCATCGCAGTCGGTTCGCACCTCAATTATTTTTTGTTTATAACCACTGGTTTCGCCCTTCACCCACAGCCCGCCGCGACTTCGGCTAAAATAGGTCGCGGTGCCGGTGCGTAGT
>JAHEDF010000582.1 GCA_024641365.1 Planctomycetota bacterium
GCCTAATGATGAGCGACGAGCATGGCACGGAGCACACGCATCAATTTCTTTATGATGCCGATTCGGCGTATTACTTTTTGCAATGCCAGTATTTGGATCAATTACCCAATCATTTTTACGTGCATCACGTAAAATAACAGCCAAGCCTTTATCAGTTGTCGTGGTGGGCATGCCATTTTGAGCCCAGGCAACATGACGCGATCCGGCACCGTGACAGGATTCGCAAGACACATCTAAGTCATGAAAAGTCGTGCGATAGGTATTGGTTAAGCGATCATAACCGCGCTCGACATTAGTCGAATGACATTCCGCACAGGTCCGATTCCAGGTGTAAAATCCACCAGTCCAATGTAATGGGTGTCCAACTGGTGTTTCACGATCGGCTAATAAATCAAACCAACGTTGGCCGCCTTCTTCCTGCGGTCGCGCATCCCACGCAATTGGAAATGCTTGTTTGCGCCCATCTTTAAATTCTAGTAAATATTGTTGCAGCGGATAAAGCCCAAACGTATAGGCAACTTTATAATCTCCCTGTTTTCCATCTTCACCTATCGTGCGCACCGACCAACCATTGTCATTTTTATGAAATGAGGTCGTAACACCTTGTGCCTGAATTGTTGCATCTGCGAAATTACCAAGCATGGATTGTTCGCTCGGAACTTCCATTGCTCGGTCGTGGTGAGAACCCTGCCAAAGTTGCGATTGTTCAGCGTGACAGGTCTTACAAGAAGCACCGCCTACAAAAGTTGCTTCTGTTTTATCGTCCCATGCGGGTAACATCACTTCCGGAACCGCTGAGGATGACGGCATGGTTGGGCGAGTCAGATAAAAGAGGCCGATCACCACGATTAGGACGGCGCCGATAATGAGCCATAAACGCATAGCGTGCGCAGACTAGGCCTTGTCCCGCATTGGACAATGTAGGGAATTCTCGGTATGGGTGCACCAATTACACGTTTTGCAGGGCGTAGGGCGATAATCAAACCGTGTAAAAGCAATAAGCCCAGCCAAATGACTGAGCTTATTACTGCTAGCGCGCAATTCGTCGTTAATAACTACTTGAGCAGGGCTTTTATCACTTCGGCTTTTTCAACACCTGTCAAACGCGCATCCAAGCCTTGGTGACGATACGTGAATCGTTCATGATCAAATCCCAGTTGATTTAATATGGTGGCATGGAAGTCATGAATATGAATTGGATCTTTAATAATATTATAACTAAAGTCATCCGTCTCACCGTGAATATGACCGCCTTTAATTCCAGCACCGGCCATCCACATCGTAAAGCAACGTGGATGATGGTCGCGACCATAATTATCTTTACTGAGTCCACCTTGCGAATAAATGGTACGTCCGAATTCACCGCCCCAAATAATTAACGTGTCTTCGAACATACCACGACTCTTTAAATCTTTAATTAAAGCCGCACATGGTTGATCAATATCCTTGCATTGATCCGGCATACGACCACCGACATTACTGTGGTGATCCCAATTGTTATGGTAAATTTGAATAAAGCGCACGCCGCGTTCTGCTAAGCGACGCGCCATTAATACTGAATTTGCAAACGATCCTTTTTTCTTTGCTTCTTCACCATATAATTCATAAGTGCTAGCAGGTTCACTCTCAATATCAGTGAGTTCCGGTACACTAGACTGCATACGGAAGGCCATTTCATATTGGCTAATGCGTGTGTGAATTTCGGGGTCCCCTACTTCGCGTGCCGTCATTCGATTCATCTCACCAAGGCCATCTAACGTCATGCGCCGCACATTGGCGCTCACGCCTGGGGGATTATTAATGAATAGAATTGGATCGCCTTGTGACCGGAAGGAAACGCCTGCATGTTCACCAGATAAAAATCCGGACGACCATAAACGGCCAGATATTGCTTGTTCTTGTTGACGGTTTGTTGGAATGGCCACTAAAACAACAAACGTTGGTAAATTCGCATTGAGTGTCCCTAATCCATACGATGCCCATGAACCAATACACGGACGACCCGTCACCTGGTTACCAGTTTGCAGCGCACATATTGCTGGTTCGTGATTAATGGCTTCGGTATGTAATGAGCGCATCCAACAAATATCATCAGCAACCGTTCCTAAATGTGGTAATAAATCGTTCATCCACATGCCACATTCGCCACGCTGTGAAAAGGTATATTTCGATGGTGCAATCGGAAAACGTTTTTGGCCAGAGGTCATAGTCGTTAATCGCTGACCGTTTCGAATCGAATCTGGCAAATCTTTGTCGTACCATTCTTGCATCTGTGGTTTGTAATCAAATAAATCCATTTGTGACGGACCGCCGACCATATGCAAATAAATGACCCGTTTTGCTTTGGGCGTGAAATGCGGACCCATTGCTCCAGTGATTGGCTTATCCAGACCGAAAGCAGAGCCCATCGTGCCGCCCATGAGCGAGGCCATTGCGGCCATGCCCATGACATTAGCACCTTTTCCTAACAAGGCGCGGCGTGTATGGAGGTGTTTATTTTGTTGTAATAATTGACGAACAGCTTGTTGGGTTGTGTGATCAGTACTCATTTGTTTAACACCTCATCAAGATTAAATAATTGATTACAGAGCATGGTTAATGCTGCGACATCGCT
>JAHEDF010000583.1:0-857 GCA_024641365.1 Planctomycetota bacterium
ATCAACGACCAAGACATCGTCATCAGCTTTATCAGCAGCTGATTTTTTTGATGCGACGGTACCACCAAATTTGCCTTGAATGGAATCGTACTTCAGCAAGTAGGCTAAATTGTCAGCCGGGACGATATCGCCAACGGCGACCACGTCGAATTCCTTACCGAAAAGGCCTTGCGCGTGGAGTGCACGAAAAACTAAACGACCGATACGTCCGAAACCATTGATGGCGACTTTGATGGCCATGGAAAACTCCTGACAAACGAGATTGCGGCACCAAAGATTTGGTGCCAGGTGGGAAGGGAGGGCGGAGCCTACGAGGGACCACCTGAATGCAAGGTAGCCCCATGCAGCAATTAGGCAGCTATGTTTTAAATGAGGTCTTAACGCCTAGCATAAAACAAAAAACGCTCCGAAATCGGAGCGTTTTCTTAATATGAGATAAACCAAACCTTAAAATGATAACGAGCACGCTGGACACCCAGCTTATAACATCAGACATTACAGAAATTGTCTGACGTTTTGCTGTTTAAGATCAGGTTACTTTGATATTACGTACTTTTGGTAAATTGAAGATCGACGCAGATTTTCCGTCTGCGGTCTTTTCAGCCCAGCGGCCTTCAAATTTTAAACGCTCCAAGCGTTCAGCGCGGGTCAATACATTACGATGTTTGACAAATCCACCTTGGCTGACGTATGAACCATGAATACTCATAAAAACCTCTGTAGCTAAACAGGAAAAAGCGAGGCGCGGAATCTAGTGATTGCCTTCAGATTGCAAGCCAAGCTTCGACCATGGCTTCGCCGAAGCTGCATTCAACGTGGCTAATGCGCCGTTTTCACCCGTGAATTGGACTTCGTAG
>JAHEDF010000583.1:873-2614 GCA_024641365.1 Planctomycetota bacterium
TGTCGCGGCGTGCGGCTTTTGTTGGCTTTCCGCCCACTACCGGAGCGCGGTGCGCCTCACCAACCCGCCCCTTAACACTCGTTTGCAGGTGTTCGTCTAGCCACATACAGAGACGACGGACCGGGTTTGCGGAGTCTTGCGGCGCATTTGCCATTACGGCAGGTAAAACCTCGGCAAGCGGTTTACCGCCGCGATCATGGTACAGCTGACGGAATGCATCGCGCACACTGAGGATATCTTCTTCAGACCAACCATCACGACGCATGCCTATTTGATTAATATTACGTGGCTCGGCAGGATTGCCCTCTGCAATCATAAATGGCGGCACATCAAATCGCACACCGCTCATCGAGCCGACTAACGCTAATTCGCCGATGGTCGCGAAATGATGGAGGCCAACCATGCCGCCAATAATTGCTTTTCTTCCGACTTTAATGTGACCAGCTAATTGTGTATTATTTCCAATGACTACGTTGTCCGCTAAAAAACAGTCATGAGCGACATGTGCATACGCCATAATTAAACAATTATTTCCAATTTCGGTTTTCATGCCGCCGCTTGCTGTTCCCTTGCTAATGGTGACTGCTTCATGAATGCGACAATTTTCACCGACAATGGTTTCGCTATCTTCGCCACGAAATTTTAAATCTTGCGGATCGCTACCGACTACAGCGCCTGGGAAAATAATAGTGCCTGCTCCGATGCGTGCCCGACCGTATATGGTTGCGTGATTACGTAACTCCACGCCAGGGCCAATGGTCACTGGTCCCTTAACCACGCAGAATGGTCCTATGATTGCATCTGGATGCACTTCCGCTGCCGAATCGATTACTGACAACGCATGAATGGACATACACAACCTTTAAAAGTTATAGATAGCTTACTTTTGCTTGTTAAAGCGGCGTAACCCTATGTATTGAAAAGAGCATGGTCAAGTTGCATATTCATAGTCTGACATTGAATTCGATGTAGAACCACACATGCCCATCACCCGCAAAATCCTACTTGGCCCACCGCACACCTATGTCGTGCAAGTAGAAAGCGCTCAGCAAAACAAACTTTTTGAGCCATTGGAAGCAGATCGCTTTTTGTTGTTACTGGAGCAATTGCGTCCTGCATTTGATTTACGCGTCTTTGCTTATCGCATTACACGCACCGGTTTTCACCTCATCATTCGCCATGTCGCGCATCTTAATGATCCTGATCATCATATTCGCAATCGTTGGCAGGCGATTGGTGGAAGCCCGCTGACACCACTGACCCGCATAAAACAACGCTTCACTAGTCTCGGTGGTTTTATGCAAACCTTATTACAACGCTTTAGTCGTGATCGTAATCGACGACACAACCAACGTGGGCATTTATGGGCAGGACGATTCCGAGCATGTTTACTAGCTGATGATTTAGCGTTATTAGCAGCCATTGCCTGGTTAGAAAATAATGCCACCGATGATAACTCAATTGTTGCAAGCAGTGTACTTTACCGCGCCTATGTCGAAATGCCTGTAATGCTGACACCGGTACCACTACGAATCGGTCCAGATGGTTTATGGTATACGGCCGATGAATCGCCGCCGGGGTTAACGCCCATGCGTGATGCCGAAGTGCATTCAGTCTTTGCAGATTTTATAAAAGAAATTCATGCAGAAGATCTTGCTCGTTATGGCGAAGCAATATGTCATGGATGGGCATTTGGGCGGCCTGATAGCCTGTCCCAAACTTTATCACGTCTTACGCGTAC
>JAHEDF010000122.1 GCA_024641365.1 Planctomycetota bacterium
ATGGAAAATTTACTGTCGTAGCGTTTGTTCGTGCTGAAGCATGGGTGCCAAATGCTATTATTATGTCTGAGCAATCTGCAGACAAGCATTTACAAATTGGGTTAGATGAAAGCGGTGACCATATCGCTGTGACGATAATCGATAATGATGGCTCGCAAAAATCCAGGATTCAATGTCTTGCTCCGCAAAAAACGAATCTCAATTCATGGTATCATATTACCGTAATCGGAGACGGAAACACTATTCGTCTATATATTAATGGTGACATGGTGTCAGAACAACGGTGCCCCTCACTTGCTATGACTAAAAAGCCTACTTGGTTAGTTGGTACATCTGGTAATGATAAACATTTATTTGAGGGTCGCATTGATGAATTGGCAGTTTTTCATCACGTCTTATCTGATGACATTATTCGCGAATTAGCCGCATACGTGCACGCTCGCGATTAGTTTGTTAAATGTGATTCGTCTAGAAATCCGTCATAACACAAACCCGTAATATGCTATTATCTAGTAGCTCCTTATTCATATATAAATTAATAACAGTTTATATATAAGATTTCACCCAGCATGTTGACCAGGATAATATCATGAATCATACCGTCATATCTTTTATTTTGTTATCTTTTGTCATGCACGGTTCATATATACATGCAGCTGATAAACCAAATGTATTGTTTATCGTGTGCGATGATTTAAATGTGCATATTGCTCCAGATGGCTATAAGCACATCAGTACGCCAACGTTGGATAAATTGGCGCACGAATCGCTTCTTTTTCGTAATGCCTATTGCCAATATCCCGTCTGCGGACCATCTCGCGCCTCGTTTTTACATGGCCTCTATCCCGAGTCGACTGGTGTCCTGGATAACGTAGTTGATATCAAGCAAACGCGACCGAACACCGTTTCCTTACCGGTCTCATTTCGTCAGGCTGGTTACTGGACCGCAGCAGTTGGCAAAGTTTTTCATCATGCCGGGGATAATCCAAATGATTCCGCCTGGGATCTGGTTGAAAAATATGAAAACGACGAAATGCCAATTATTCGCGATGCGCGCATCGCATTTGAAAAAGAACATGGCCTTATAACGGACAAGAAAAATAAAAAAGTATGGAAAGAGCATTTAAAGAATGTGGCCACCCAAACACGAAACCAAGGCGGTGACGGCTATTCCCCAGGATACGGACCTTCTGGGTTATCCGATGAACAGCATAAAGATGGGAAAAATGTTCGAACGGTTGCCGAGTGGCTGACCAACAAAAAATATGGTGATAAACCATTTATGATTGCATGCGGCATACAAAAACCACACATCCCGTTCTTGGCGCCACATGCTTATTATAATCAATATCCAAAGGAATCTTTACAATATAATCTTGATCCATCAGACGATTGGTCCGACATTCCGGCTTTGGCTGAAGTAAAAGGCTATAAAAATTGGGGGTTCACCCTGGGACAAGAAAATGAACCACTTCGTCGTGATTTTACCCAAGCATATCATGCCTGCATATCTTTTATTGACGCCCAATTACAGCTCGTCTTCACCGCGCTACATGAAAGTGGACAGTGGGAAAATACGATAATTGTTTTCACTTCTGATCATGGTTATCATCTCGGTGAACATTTTTTATGGGGCAAAGTGACGTTATTCCAAGAAAGCGCACGTGTCCCGTTAATGATGCGGGTTCCGGGAATAACCAAACCAGGAACGTTTCATGATGGTATAGTCGAACTTGTAGATTTATATCCAACTTTAATGGCACTGTGCCACATTTCCCCGCCATCCAATTTACAGGGAACATCATTAGTCGCACAATTAAAAGATCCGTCACTGCCTGGCAAAGATGTCGCTTACACTGTGGTAACACGCGGAAATAAAATGGGGCGCGCAATACGCTTTGCTCATTGGCGTTACACAGAATGGGGCAGCAGTGAATACGCAGAATTATACGATCTCAATGAAGACCCACGAGAATTAATTAATTTAGCTAAACTACCTGCTTTTTCCACAACAGTTGCACAAGCGCATGACTTATTAATTGAAACACATAAACGTGCAGGCGCACTAGCGACAACTAACTCTCAGGAAAAATAATCGTTATTATGCTCGCGTAACTCCATAGAGTCGCTCGCCGGTCGCGGTAAAATGCTCTAACGCCAGCTCTTTGTCGACCGTAATGCGTAAAAAACCACCACGCGGTGTCGGCGATGTGAACAGCTGTTTAATGGTCGCATCAGGATCTGAACCTTTTTTATGTCCCGGCGGTACTCCCATGCGTGCATTTTCATCGTTTAAAGCACCAACAGAAAATTCATGCAGGCCACATGGATGAACGCTATGATATTGCCAATGGCGATCTCCACAAACTAATACGACATCAGTCAATTTATTTTCTTGTAGCCATGCAAAAAATTGCGTGGCTTCATAACGAAACCCTTTGAGGTTCGCATGATTATCAGTTTTGTAGCCATCGTCGGGGCCAATCATCGGTGTTGGCGAAATAATTATTTTATAGGTCGCGTCACTCGCCAATAAGGTCTTTTTCAACCACGCCAATTGTTCGGCTCCCCACATGGTTTTTTCTGGGCCATCTTCCATTTTATTTAGTGAGCGATAATCACGCCCCTCTGTCAACCAGATTTGCAATTTTTTACTAACGCGATGAGTTCTGTAATTTGGTTCTTTACTTCCCATTTCTGTTATCGGTAATTGTTCATTAAAAGTTGCTATGCCCGTTTGCGGTAAGGGCAATCGCTCTGAACTATTATCGGAATCATTGAAACGAAAATCGTGGTCATCTTTAGACCAATAAGCAGGCACCGATTTAAAAAAGTCTCTCATGCGAGGAAAACGAAACTGTTCATGCCAGCACTTACGGAGTTCCGGTATAGTTTTACTGACACGCACTGGGTTATCATAGTAAACAATATCACCAGTACCCACAAAAAACTGCGGCTTCATAGCTAACATGCTTGCAAAGGCTGGAAATCCAAGTTGCTTATCTTCATCCGTTGCTGTTATTGCGCCTTTTGCATTTCCCTTTTTGCCAAGCATAAATTTATTATAATTCATGCAGCTACCAACTATAAACGTAATTGGTTTATCAATTGTGTTACCTGACAAAGTAGAAAACATACAGGTTGGCCCAGGCTGTAGCGAATCTTTTGATGAACCAAATAAAGCCCGGTAATAATAAACCGTATTGGGCTGTAGCGCCGCTAATTTTGCCCGAATGATAAAATCAATTTGATCAGACCCTTGTTGTACATCTGTACGTTGTGCATTAGTAAACTTTTCGTCCGTACTCCACTCAAAGCACGCAAAGCCATGACGACCGTCTATATCACCTTGTTCATTTAAAATGGACGTGGTGGTTAATCGAGTTTGTAAAAGTGCACTCTGGTCAGTTACCTCACCTGCCATCGTACCTTGTCCTAAATAAATGTTGGAAGCACTTTTTTCATCAGCGTGCACCAGTGGTAAGCTGCTTGGTAAAATAAATAATGAAGAAAGTTTCAATAATAAGCGTCGCTGAATGTGCATGTCGCCTCCAAATCACTCATATGCGAGTGGCGATGTAAGAGACTACTCACCAATTGCATTGTTGGAAAATTCAACGGACGACAAAAGCACGCAGCTGAATTTCGAAATCGTGCTCCATTTGATCAATAAATGGGACGTATTTAAATCCTTCCACAAACCCTCGTGCCGTGCCTGTATCACTGTTTGTCCAATAAGTTATATTTGCAGGTCAGGTTTCACGACTGTGATTCCCATTTTGTATGTAATCGTCCAGCACCAACTAGTGAACCGGTTTTGTAAAATCGAGCAAATAAACAGCTGCTTCCTCTAAATTCGGGCTCTATTTTAGGCTTACATTGCCTTTTTGAGCAAATAGTATTACAAGCCAAGAACTTTGAGAAAGGGCTGTCATGGCAACTATCCTGACACTTACTGCCAATCCAATGATTGATTATCTAACCACAGGTCAGATCCAGGCAAACAAAGTAAATCGCATTGGTCAATTTACAGCATTAGCTGGTGGTAAGGGTTTAAATATGGCTCGGGTACTGTCACGACATGGCCATCGTGTATTAGCAACCGGTTTTGCCGGTGGTGCAGGAGGGAAATTATTAGCTGACTTAGTTGCTGCTGATGGACTAGAGCCATGCTTTATTGAAACAGCGGCGCGTACTCGGATGGGTTTTATTGCCGTTAATGAAAAAGATGGCCAGTTCACATCCGTTCTTGAAAATGGCTCGCCTGTAACCGCTGCAGAATTAGGAACCATGATGCAACAATTGCGTTCGTTATTAACGAATGTGGATTTAGTGCTGATAGGTGGTTCTGTACCGCATGAAAATTGTGTTGGCTTATACCGGCAAGTATTAGATATCTGCGCTTTAATGAATGTCACGTGTTGGGTGGACTCCTATGGAGCCGCAATGGAAGAGGCGTTAGCTGGAGCACATCCCCCTGCGCTTTCAAAACCGAATAAAGAAGAATACGGCGAAGGACGCCAATGGTTAGCTTGTCGTGAATTACATCTCACTGATGGCGCACATGTCGTTAAAGTGCGCCATCCAGATGGTCGCTATCGCGTGGTGCCGCCCCAAATTAAATCGCTTAATCCCGTTGGTAGCGGTGATTGTTATGTGGCTGCATTAGCACATGCACGCTTATCTGGAATGGCCTTAGAAGACCAATTGCGTTATGCTGCTGCTGCTGGTGCGGCTAACGCCGCACGTGTTGATATTGCACGCATCAGCCCGGCTGATATCCGTGCATTAGTTGACAAAGTCGACGTGTCTCCAGCCAAAGATTAAAGGAAGCTAATGTCATCTATGCAAAAATATGAATATAAATTTATTCGCCTTGGCGAAGGCTGGTTTTCCACCAGAGGTGACGCTGAGTCGGAGTATAAAGATATAATCACTCAACATGCAAGCGAAGGCTGGAAACTCATACAAATATTTTCTCCCGGTACCGGTGCGTATGGGGCTGCAAAATATTATGAAATTATTTTAGAAAAACCATTACCGTAATTTATTTTATTTATTAGAGATCCTCATGCTCAAACCGTGTTTCCTTTCGCAAATATTAATTGATGACCAAGATAATCAGTTCGTTATTTTTGTCGCAGAGCGAGAAGGCGTCCGGCGTATCCCTATCGTCATTGGTCCCATGGAAGCGATGGCGATTGATCGCGCTGTGAAAGGACAAAAATTTTCACGACCACTAACGCATGACCTATTTATCCAAGTCGTCGATGCGGTCGGGCTCACTTTTACCGAGGTGCGTATTGTCGATTTAAAAGAAGGAACCTTTTTTGCTCAAATCGTTATTGGTAAAAAGAACGGCACCAATGATGAAGAAGTGACGGTCGATTGTCGTCCATCAGATGCCCTTGCACTCATGGTTCGTCTACCCGACACCCCTTTAATGGTCGCTGACCATGTGTTGGATGAGGCGGGAAACGCCTAACTGCACACAGACTTATGCCCATTAGGATCGGCTTAAGCTGCGACGATTGGAACAGTTTGACGTGTCTTTTCTCGTGAAACCTAAGACCAAGCACATTTTAGTGGTTCTGAGCAAAGAAAGTGGATCAAACCTGCTACACTCCAGGTAGTCACATCTGATTTTTTCGGCTAAGGTTAGTTATCTGCCAACCAAGTAGGTGCGAGATGACTAATCCAGAAGAACAATCTCACGACGATCTACCGGCTGACCCACAGACCGTGTTGGCAGTGCAACAACTGTTTATTAAGCACACCAATCATTTGCGTGGCTTAATTAATAGCCTTTTTCCTGATTTCGATATGGCTGACGATGTCTTACAAGAGGTCTTTTTAGTTATCACACAAAAAGCAGCCACGTATCAAGTTGATCGAGACTTTCGTGGTTGGGCTTACGGCATCGCGAAAAGAAAAGCATTAGAACACGGGCGCCGCTACCATGGTAAGGTCGGCGTACTGTCGCCAGAAACTATAGCGTTATTATGTGATGCTAAACCAGAAGATGAAGAAAATGCTCTCACTGATGACAGTGGTCGTTTGGCGCAGTGTTTAGAAAAATTATCTCCGCGTATGCAGGAAATGGTCGCCATGCGTTATCAAGAGGATATCGCACCTGGGATAATTGCAGAAAAATTATCGTGGACGAGTGACGCCGTATATGTCGCGCTCTCACGCGCACGTTCTTTATTACGTAAATGTATGGATAGTGGAAAAACCACTTTCGTGGAATCATAGGTCCCGATTATGAACTTGGAATTATTCGAACAATTAGTGGATCGTCACTTGGACGGCGGATTAACCGCCGAACAACAAGTAGAATTAGAAACGGCCATTCAATCAGAGTCCGCACTTCGTACCCGTTATTGGGAACTCAGTCGCATTCATGGACAATTACATAATTTTAGCCAAGAACGTCTCGGCCGTAGTATTTCATTTACCGAAACGCCCGTTCATGCTGGTACCGCACAGAAAACACCAACGCAGCGCACACCGTTACAAATGCCTCCACGACAACGCGGTGCTCACAAACGCAGTTGGGCGCGCCCAATATTAGCGCTAGCCGCAAGTATTGTGTTAGCCATTTCACTGCTATTACCGCAATGGATTACCAAACCACCACTCACACAAGACGACGCCGTTATTATTGATGTCGCCCAGGCAGAATGGCCACAAGGAACCTCGTATTCAGTCGGTGATAGCATTGGTGCTAAATCTTTTGCGCTCAAAAAAGGATTAGCCCAAATTCGCTTTAGCAGCGGGGCTACCATGATTGTTACCGGACCTGCACAAATATCTGTGCAAAGTCCTAAATTAGCGACCTTACATAATGGCCGTATAACTATGCGGGTTCCAGAAACGGCTCATGGATTTGCTATTCAAACAACTGGATTACAGGTCGTTGATTTAGGAACCGAGTTTGGTGTCAGTCAGCAATTTGACCAAAATCAACCCGGCGCAGAAATAATTGTCTTTGAGGGAAGTGTCGAAGCAGCCACACCTGATGTGACTTCTCTGCCCAAAATATTAAGGCGTGGAGAAGCATCACGCATAAATTCGCAAGGCGCTTTAGAACAAACCCCCTATAATGAAAAAGGCTACATACGTGTCATGCCAAATGAATTGGCCGCCGCGCATTTAGAAAAGGATATTGAAGCTTGGTATAAATTTGAAGAAAAATCAGGAACTCACGTCAGTGATGCAAGTGGAAATGGGCATCATGGCGTTTTACGTTATGGTAAAATTGATGACATGGCCACGACTGGCCGTATCAACGGGGCCTTTGAATTTTCTGGCGCAACTCATGTTGAAATTCCAAACCACCCACAATTAACGCTTAATGAGTTTACCTTGCATGCTTGGGTTAAACCTCAACAAAAACAAGGTGGCGATGCGCAAATACTTTCAAAACAAGGATCGTATGGGCTCGCATTGCCGGATAATGCCGCCATGAAATTTTACTTCTGGCATATGGATCGCGTTATCGACCACGCTTTCACTCCGCAAGAATGGGTTAATCTCATTGCCACATTTGATGGCACGGTACGCCGTTTTTATGTTAATGGTGTCAGGATTGCTACAATTAATAGTCCGTCTCCCCCGATATCTAAAGAGCCACTACGTTTAGGGACTTTAGAAAATCGTTCACCAGATCCTTTCCGCCACTTTAAAGGCACCATTGACGATATTCGCATCTATCGCCGTGCGCTAAACGAAAATGAAGTACGCCTGCTCTATTTATCTGCAGATAATCCTTTGCCATAAAATTCCTACATAATTGAGGCCGCTTATGACAACGACAAAGACAACTGCTATGAACAAATATATTCTCACCATGTCACTTTTAGCATCCGTGTGGTCACTGGGATCCGCCGCCGATGAGCCAACATTTTCATCCGAAGACGTCACTTTTTACGAAAAAACTGTTAAGCCCATTCTAGATGCGAATTGTTTAAAATGTCACGGCGGAGAAAAAACCAAAGCTGACCTACGCGTTACCAGCCGCGGTGCCATGTTGCGTGGCGGTGATTCTGGTCCGGCTGTTAAATTAGATAATATTGCCGACAGTTTAATGATTAAGATGATCAACTATATTGATGACGATCATCAAATGCCGCCCAAACAAAAATTGTCCGCAGCAGATATAGCCGTTCTTACCAAATGGGTTGAAAAGGGGCTGCCGTGGACTCCTGGTGTCATTGATGAACATGCTAACGTGGTCAAAAAACCACTCATTAATGACGAGTCGCGTAATTATTGGGCCTACAAAAAACCAACTGCCAACGCACAACCACAGGTCTCAAATAACAATTGGGTTCGCAATCCAATTGACGCGTATGTGTTAGAAAATTTAGACAAACACGGATTAAAACCGGCTCCCCCTGCCACTAAAGAAACGCTCATTCGCCGTGTTTATTATGATTTAATCGGGCTCCCCCCCACCGCAGAAGCTGTTGCTGCTTTTGCTGCCAATAAAAATCCGAACGCTTATGAGCAATTACTGGATGAATTATTAGCGAGTCCGCATTACGGAGAAAAATGGGGACGTCATTGGTTGGATGTTGTTGGCTATGCGGAAACCAATGGTTACGAACGCGATGGCGATAAACCACACGTCTGGCGCTATCGTGATTATGTCGTGAAAGCATTTAATGACGACAAGCCGTATGACCAATTTATTGTTGAACAATTAGCTGGTGACGAAATTGAAAAACCAACGGCGGAATCAATTACAGCGACTGGATACTATCATTTAGGCATATGGGATGATGAACCCGCTGACCGCGAATTAGCACATTATGATAATTTAGACCGCATCGTCTCAACCACGGGCGGTGCCATGATGGGCATGGCTTTAGGATGCGCTCGTTGTCACGACCATAAGCGTGATCCAATTGGACAAGCTGATTATTACCGCATGCTTGGTTTTTTTCACAGCATTCACCAAATCAGTAAAAATGGCGCCAATATAACGCAAAAATTAACCGTTTCAGCTGCTGAGATTGACGAATGGAATAAACGTGTTGCAACTTTAGAAAAAGATGTTGCGTCATTTGAACAAGCATTTTTAGCAAAATTACCCGCACAAGATCGTGAAGTTGCTACGCGGACGGCTGGATTTAAGAGCGTTAATTACACGCAATATAAAGGTCACTTCGATAAATTGCCCAATTTCAGCGCATTACCTGTTGAGAAAAAAGGATCTTTTGCTGATGGCATCATTGATCCTGACGTTGCCGGTCGCGACAGTGATTACGGATTTGTCTTTGAAGGCGTTTTAGAAGTTCCTGACACTGGCGCTTATACCTTTAGTTTAGATAGCGATGATGGCTCACGGTTAATAATTAATAAAAAAATACTCATAGAAAAAGACGGCATACATGGCATGGAAGGGTATAAAAATGCCACAGTTAATTTAAAGAAAGGACAAGTTCGCCTTACGCTCGAGTACTTTCAGGCCGTCGGTGGCAAAGGTTTAGCAATGACATGGTCTGGCCCAGGCCTTGGAACCGTTGCACTTGTCAAAGGGGCAGACATTAAAGCCGGATCAGCGATTACCTTAGCTTCCCAAATTGCAGAAAAGGGACCCG
>JAHEDF010000584.1 GCA_024641365.1 Planctomycetota bacterium
AACGCAATGATATGTGGCAATGCACCATCGGTAGGCTTAGGGCGTTCTTTTGTTGCGGAAGTCTGCCAATTCCACGGTTGAACATATAAGACGGCGAGAGCTGCTGCCGCCACCATTCCCCATCGAGCCCAAAATTGAATGGCGCGCCGACGATTTATGCGCTTCATTACGCGTTTAGCTGCCTGTCGTCGCTGTTCATCCGGTAATGCCGTTAATAATTGACGAGCACGTTCAGCAATGAGCGCTTGATTATTAGGTCGTATTGCCGTTCGGATAAGGACATGACCCTTAGTCGCTTCAATAAGCGATGAAACGGCGGAAGGATTTTTTTCTAAATAATCACGCAAAGCAGATGCGTCTTCATCTGACAAATCATTGTCTAGATATAACTCAATTAATTCGGCAAAGCGACGATCATCCATTAGTCGCCCCTAAGCTCTTTTCCGCGCATGTGCGTAATTCACGTCTTAATACAAATAGCATTTTTGCAATGCTCGCCCGACTCTGTTTAAATTGTTGGGCTAATTGATTGAGTGGTAAATCTTCTATAAAACGGCGCTCGGCAATTAATCGCATACGAGGGGATAATTTCTCGAAACAACTTTTTAATTGTAACAGAATTTGTTTTCGCTCATCTGCTTCGCGTGCTTCTTGTTCCAAGCGTTGAAGCGATTCATCTGCGACCATCGCATCAATCGCCTCAAGATCGGTCATGCGGTGACGGCGACGGCGTGCTAATTCTCGTCGCAGGGTGTTGCGTGCGATACCCTTTAACCAGCCAGCAAAAGTACCACCTAATTTATAATCCGCGAGTCGTTCAAAGGCGGTCACAAATGTAGCCTGTACCACTTCATCCATTAATTCTGGTGTTGGTGCATGAAATGCGAGGAAGCCGGCAACTTGTGGATATAAATCGACGACTACCTCCGCAAAGGCATCGCGATTTCCGCTCTGTGCTTTGGTAATCAAATCATCAATGTCGCTGGGATCTAACGTCATGAATCAGTAAACGCTCTCTCTACGTTACTGTCTATTACCGTGACCAGGGTCAATGATGCGAACTTTTTCATAACTAACTGGATAGCTGCTAGTTATGAAAAAGTAGCGTGACTTTATTTCATGTCGGCAACACTAACCGCATCACCTAATTCGCTGCTGAGTGCTATCAAACGTTTTAACAAATCGGCCTTCACTGCAGCATGCTGGGGATCATTGGCTAAATCAGACATTTCTAATGGGTCCTTCATTAAGTGATAGAGTCGTACCACTTTCGCTTTCGGATAAACTATTAATTTATAACCATCATGGGTTATTGCTCGCTGTGCCGTTAAATAAGCACCGTAAATTGATTCATAGGGAGATGGTTTGGCGTCATCCTGAATTAATGGCATTAAACTATTGAAAAATACATGTGACGGCTTTTCTGCGCCAGCTAATTCTAATGAGGTTGCCATAACATCTTGTAAATAAATAGGGCGATTAGTGGTTTTTCCGGCGGGAACTTTGGGGCCTACTACAATAAATGGTACGCGAACGCTATCATCGTATTGATTTTGTTTTCCAAGTAGTCCGTGATTACCGACAGCCAAGCCATGATCAGCAGTAAAAAAGATCCAGGTATTTTCGGCTTTACCGCTCTTTTCTAGCGCTTCTAAAATACGACCAATTTGTTCGTCCATGTGAGTTATTAGTGCATAATATTCTTGCCGATGCACCTTAATCGCTTGCTCGGTACGTGGGAATGGAGCTAATTTTTCATCGCGCAAATTTTTTCCTGAAGCCATTTCTTCTTTATAGGGATATTCCGGTATAAAACTTTTGGGAACGGCAATGCGATCTAGCGGATACATATCAACGAATTTTTTTGGTGATTGGCGTGGATCATGTGCCGCGTTAAATGCTACATACATAAAAAATGGTTTGTCTGATTGTTTAGCTTGATCAATAAATGCGATCGTGTCGTTCGCGACTACTTCACTCCAATGCGTGCCGCCTTCCCAAAATCCGCCTAAAGTTTCATCGTATGGACTCCACTCATCTGGCTTATCCGCAAGCGGACGATTATAAGATGATTTGGTATCTTTCGGCATGCCTGCGCGTACATGTGTTACCACATCAAATATTTTTTCAGGATTTGTTTTCACATGCCATTTGCCAGTCATGTAGGTGCCATAACCAGCTTTCGCCATTAATTGAGGCCATAAGACACCGGCTTCTCGTTCTTTGTCGGTGGCATTATAAATTTTATTGGCCTGCCAAACGCTGCGACCGGTCACTATCATAGTGCGGCTCGCGACACAGACGGCACCACTCCATGATCCCATATTATAGGCGTGAGAAAAAACCATGCCACGCGATGCCAAACGATCCAAATTTGGCGTATCAATATCAGTGTGACCAAAAGCACGAATCGCTTCATAGGTTAAATCATCTGCAAAAATAAATAATATGTTTGGTTTATCAGCCGCCGCCATAGAACCTATGGTAAATATAAATGACCAAGTCATTAAAAATGATGCTAGGTAATACTTAGAATAATTAAAAATATTCTGCATGGTAAAGAACCTCACCTTTTTTCTGCTGTTGTAACCTTAATGATGAATCGAGAC
>JAHEDF010000585.1 GCA_024641365.1 Planctomycetota bacterium
CCATGCGTCTCGTCCCCATCATCCGCCCGACCTATGCAGACCGAGCCAGTTACCCACCCCTACGATCCCGCGACCATTGAACCCAAGTGGCAAGCCCATTGGGAAAAGAGGAAAGCACATGAGGTAGCAGACAACCTCCCACGTGAACAGTGTTATTACGTGTTGGAAATGTTCCCTTACCCATCGGGCAAATTGCACATGGGGCACGTGCGAAATTATTCCATCGGTGATGCAGTTGCGCGTTATAAACGTATGCGTGGTTTCCATGTGTTGCATCCGATGGGCTGGGATTCTTTTGGTTTACCGGCTGAGCAAGCTGCAATCGAACGTGGTGCCCATCCGAAAAAATGGACCTACGAAAATATTGATTATATGCGTGGCCAATTAAAGCGCATGGGCTTTAGCTACGCGTGGTCGCGTGAGTTCGCTTGTTCTGATCCGGGATATGCAGCACGTGAGCAAAATATATTTTTAGATTTTGTGGAAAAAGGTTTAGTTTATCGAAAATCATCGCTGGTTAACTGGTCTACCGGTTTAAATACCGTATTGGCTAATGAGCAAGTTGTTGACGGCAAATGTTGGCGCACCGGCACCCCGGTAATTCAAAAAGAATTACCGCAATGGAGTGTGCGTATTACTAAATACGCTGACGAATTATTACAGTCCACGTATGATTTACCGGGCTGGCCAGAAGCTGTGTTAATTCAGCAACGTAATTGGATTGGCAAATCAATAGGTGCGGATATTGATTTTACCGTTGATGGAAAACCTGATATAAAATTAACGGTATTCACCACGCGCCCAGACACTATTTTTGGTGTTACTTTTGTCTCTATAGCGCCAGAACATGCGTTATTGGAAACCATAGTTCCGGAAAGCCATCGGGCAGAATTGGCGGCTTTTAAAGCATCATTGCGAAACGTTAGTACAGCTGATCGCACTGGTGATGAAGCAGAGAAATTAGGCGTATTCACTGGAGCTTACGCCATTAACCCGGTTAATGGTGACAAAGTGCCGTTATATGCTGCTAATTTCGTAGTCGCGGATTATGGTACTGGTGTCGTTATGGCGGTGCCAGCCCACGACACGCGCGACTTCGCTTTTGCAAAAAAATATAATATTCCCATTAAACAAGTTATTGTCGAAGACAAAAAAGAACCGGCTGCATTAGACGAAGCATTCACTGACGTCGGTACCATGATAAATAGTGAGCAATTTACGGGGCAACGCTCTGACACAGCTAAGGCTGCAATAATTGCGTGGTTAGAAGAAACCGGCAAAGGTCGTAAAACAATTACCTGGCGTCTGCGTGACTGGGGCGTGAGTCGTCAACGCTATTGGGGAAATCCAATTCCATTTGTGTATGGCGAAAGTTCAGGAGCGGTACCACTGCGTAAACAAGACTTACCAGTGACGTTGCCAGAAGACGTTACTTTTGATGGTATTGGAAATCCGCTATTAAAACATCCAAGCTGGGCGACAACGACAAACGATGGAAAACCTTTAACGGTTAAAACAGCAACCGGACCAGAAGCGGCAACGCGAGAAACTGACACCATGGATACGTTCATGCAGTCATCGTGGTATTTTGCACGTTTTACCTGTGCCGATGCAGAGGCACCATTAGATAAAAAACGAGTCGATCATTGGTTACCAGTTGATTTATATATTGGCGGTATTGAGCACGCCGTATTGCATTTATTATATGCGCGCTTTTTCCAAAAAGCTTTATGTGACATCGGATATTCAACTGTTCGCGAGCCGTTTAAACGCTTATTGTGCCAAGGCATGGTGAGTTTGGAAACCTACTCTCGTCCTTTAGCAGAAGGGAAAAAAGAATATTTCTACCCAGATGAGGTTGACGAGGAAAAAGACGCTACTGGTCGCGTCGTGAAAGTGACTTTGAAAAAGGATGGCAAGCCAGTTGATGTTGGTCGCATTGAAAAAATGTCGAAATCCAAACGCAACACGGTTGATCCACAAGGATTAATTGACACGTACGGTGCCGACACGGCACGTTTATTTGTTTTATTTGCCGCGCCACCTGAGCGTGATTTAGAATGGAATCCGGATGGTGTTATTGGAATGAATCGTTTCTTGCGTCGTATTTGGGCGTTGGTGCACGATAATATGGCCAGTCTCACGTCAGCTGAGACGTTTGCTGGACATGCAAAAGATGTTTCTGGGCAAGATCAGGCCGTGGTGAGAAAAGTGCACGCAACTATTAAGCGGGCCACGGATGCGATGGAAAAGGATTTCGCGTTTAATACCACTATTGCGGCCTGTATGGAATTAATGAATGAATTAAAACCGGAAGTATTATCTGCACCAGTATTTAAATTAGGCATGACAACCTTATTGCGATTATTATCGCCAATGGTTCCGCATATAACTAGCGAATTATGGGGCGACTTAGGGAACACGACTGATTTGAACACAGCTGGTTGGCCATCATTTGATCCATCGCAAATAGATGCAGACGATGCCGAATATCCCATTCAAGTCATGGGTAAATTACGTGGTAAAATCAGCTTGCCGCGTTCCTTGCTGGGTGCTGAACTTGATAAAGCCGTGCGCGAACACCCAACCATCAAGGAAATTATTGG
>JAHEDF010000123.1 GCA_024641365.1 Planctomycetota bacterium
CAGGCGCATGACAATGGCCGCCGTTTCTTCGGCATTATTTCCAATAATACTTTGTTCGTTAGCCAGAACACGGCCATCTGCAGACACTAGTACAATTGCAGGGATACCATCTACGCGCCATGCATCATCTATTTCGCTATCCCAACCAATGCCTTCACCAACAATCGGATAAGTAATTCCCATACGTGCAATCCACGCTGGTAAATTGGCCATGGTTTCTTTGGTGTCGAGGGTCACGCCAATGGTTTCGATGCCTTGTTTTTTTAATATGACCGCCGCACCAGCTATATTAGTAGCAACTTTTTCGCATGGCTTGCACCACGTTGCAAAAAAATCGATGAGTACGGGTTTGCCAACCATTGTTGCAAGATCAATAATTCCCTCTTGGCCATCCACACGTTTTAATTTTAAAGGTGGCGCTTTTTGGCCGATAAATTTTTCACTGGCTGAAATTGCTGAATCTAATAATTGCGCAGCAGCAGGATCTTTTATGTGTTCTTGTAGCCACGCTTGTATGGCATCACCTTTCATGCCGCCTTCTTCCATTCCTAAAATGCGCAGCGCATAGACAGGCATTCGATCTTCAGGAGGACGCTCACTTAATAATTCTAAAGCCGTGTCCAAATGTTTGAGCATGGCCGTGACGGCATCTAAGTACGTTTGTTGCTCTGGCGTAATTGGCGGTTCCGGTTCACCCTCAGCTGGTTTCGGTGGCAGCGCACGACGCATGTCCGATAAGCCCAATTGTATGCGTTGTGCCGCTGCAGAATGTGCACGTGCAATAACAACAGCACTGTGATCGCCGGTTGTTTGCAATAAATCCAAAACCGAACCAATGGTTGATGGATCCTCTGCCTGACGAACTGAAAGCTGCCACATAGCGACCATGGCTAGGCCAGCACGATCCCGCAAGGAACTCGGAATTTCCTTTTCTGAGAAAACCTGTTCGAGTGATTTTTTAACTTCCGGTAAACGTCCAGCATCAAGCCATGCTTCTGCACCGGCAATCCTTAACTCGATCATTTCAGCTGCCGATAATCCTAAATTTTCAGACAACAAACTGGCTATCGCTTGCGCGCGTGCCGGATTTCCGGGCTCTGAAATTTCATCCGGTTTTAATGCTTGGTTTATTTCATTCAGTAAATCGTCGACCGTGGCAGCACTCAGCGACGAGCAACCCCACAGGCCAACCAGCCCAATCAGGGCGACGGATAAGAGCTTGTTACGCATGGTGATCAGCATGGACGTTCATTACTCAGAAACAGCTGTTTTTCCTTCCGACTGCGACACTGCATCAACAGCTGTAACGTGATCTGCCGCTTGCGCATCTTGCTCAGACTTTGCCATACGTGCATCGACCACCGTTTCATCAGCACGATCTGCGGGTGGAGCGATAATGGGTTCAACTGGTTTGACTTCAGAGAATTCAATATTTGAATGATCTTTGAAGCGTTTCTTCATCACTTTTATGGCTTCTGGACTGTTATCGATCAACAAAAAGCGACGACCAAGCTCCAGGGCCGCCGCACCTGTGGTGCCACTGCCAGCAAAGAAATCGAGCACCAAATCACCCTTACGCGATGATGCGGCCACAATACGTCTAATAATGCCGAGTGGTTTTTGCGTGGCGTAGCCGGTCTTTTCGCGGCTGTTGGTCGGTACAATCGTATGCCACCAGGAATCAGTCGGTAATTTTCCACGTGCCGCTTTTTCCTTGGTCACCAAACTCGGAGCCATGTACGGCAACCGGTCTACTTCATCGGTATTGAAATGATATTTTTTTTGGTTTTTAACATACACTAAAATATTATCATGCTTAGTCGGCCAACGTGATTTCGAGCGTGCGCCATAATCATAGGACCAAATAATTTCATTTAAAAATGATTTGCGAGAAAAAATCGAATCCAACAAAATTTTGCAGTAGTGCACTTCACGATAATCAATATGAAAATAAAGCGAACCACGGTCTGATAGTAAACGATGCGCTTCGCGTAAACGTGGCTCTAAAAAACCAAGAAAATCGTCATAGCGATCTTTAAATGTCGAAATGCTTTGCGTAACATGGGAATATATTGCGCCATGAAAGCCAATTTTTCCTGCATCGGAACGCACCGCCTTCGACACTATGCGTTCCATTTCTCTGCCGGTGTTAAATGGTGGGTCAATATAAATTAAATCAACACAACCATCTGGTAAACCACGGATGATATCGAGATTATCACCCTGAATTACTTTGTTTTGCACCGTCAATGATGGGTGCGTCACATGAATAAAAGTTTTTTTCTTAGGCATAAGTTTGATTAGTATCCGACAATTTTGTTATGTGCATGACCTGCTTATTTAAATGTTTCGAGTAACATTAGGGCTGAAGCGCCTTCCGCCATCGAGGTACCCATGTAGCTGCAATGGGACTAATTTGATCATCGACTAAATTACCACGTGCACATTCAAATGCCTGCCGCAATTCTTTGATTTGTCCTTTGGCGCGACTAAATCGTTGCGCTAATTCAGCATCTTGCGCACCATCTAAATAGGCATCTGCCAATTTTTTTAAATCGTCGTCGAGCCACGCGCGTCCCAATGCTTTGCTACCCGCACGCACAGGAGTTTCTTTCGACGTCGGTTTTGGCATCGCTATATCGACAATAGGCGACGGTGTTGGTTTTGAATCTAAATTTATAGCAGCGACGTGCGTAATTTGCACTAATACCATCTGCTCACCACCACCTAAGGTAATCCATCCTTTCCCAATATTAGTTACCGTGCCACGGCATTGCTGACCCGAACTGAGCACAGCGGTTATGTGTCGTCCAGGCATCACGTGTGACAAAGGATCATCCATGGATGGGAGGTTCCGCGAACTACGGCGCTGGCAAGGGCGGATGTCATGGATTGCCCGGATCTATGACAGCGGCTCCCGCAGGCGGATGAACCCTCAACGAGTAGGTCGATTCAATAGCCCAGATCTTTCCATAGCGCTGCCTCCAGTCGGCTTCGAGATTGACAGCGTTTACCGCCCTTCTTATATCGGCACGCGCACGGTGATCGTGCTGACGCAGGTGGTGGTCAGAATTGGTTCGTCTTGTCTTTTTAGCAATGTGAATCGGCTCCAGACCAAGCGTCTTTCCCACCCACAACTAATTCACAACTAAGCTGATCGAATATGCGTTCGTCCAGCGAAATGACCGAAACGCCAGGTCGTTGTGTTTAGTCCTTCTCAATCATCGGGTTTTGATGCCTGCAGAGACGCTCGTGGTCGTAGACGGCCACTATTACGCCTACAAATTTTTCTTCGGTATGCCGCCCCTTACAGGACCTGGCGGTAGGCCGACTGGTGTCACATATGCGTTCGCTAATTTAGTACGCGATTTACGTCTCAATCCGTCGGTAACTCATTTAGTATGCGTATTTGATATTGGGGAAAGTTTCCGCCATCAAATTTATAACGAGTATAAAGCGCATCGTGACCCGATGCCGGACAATTTACGTCTACAATTTCCAGATGTTGAAGAAGTATTAACTGCCAGTGGCGTACCGATTTTAAAAATACCCGGGTATGAAGCTGATGATGTCTTGGCCACCCTCGCTAAAAAAGGTGCCGCCGCTGGTATGCAGGTACGTTTGTGCACCAAAGATAAAGATATTGATCAATTATTATCTGATAAAGTTAATACCTGGGATCCCGGTAAAGATATTCTTCGTGGACCTGCTGAACTAAAAAATGAAAAAGGCATAACCCCGGATCAAGTTATCGACTATTTATGTATGATAGGTGATAGCGCTGATAATGTTCCGGGTATTCAAGGCGTTGGTCCCAAAAATGCCACTAAATTGCTTGAACAATTTGGTAATTTAGCCAATATTCTAGCCAATACCGATCAATTAAAAGGCAAGCAAAAAGAACGCGTTGAGGAATTTAAACCCAAAGCCGAACTCACTTGTCGCCTTATTCAGTTGGCCGATGTACCTGATATTCCATCGCTTGATAATTTTGCGGTAAAACGCGACTACCAAGGCGATGAATCTGTTTTTGCAAAATTTGGCTTTAGCGCCGCTCGTTTTTTTCCGGCAGCACCAGTTTCAGCCAGTAGCAAAGGTGACTATCGCATATTGTCACTGCGCGATTTACCAGATTACATTGCGGAATTACGTAAAGCTGGCCGCTTCGCATTTGATACGGAAACGACTGGGCTTGATCCCCTCTCCGCTAAATTAGTCGGTGTCAGCTTTGCATACGGGAAACCAACACCGCAATCAGCCGCTTATTTACCCATTGCCGGTTTAGAGCATGACGTAGTCGCCTGGGAAGCAGCGCGTAAATTATTAGAACCGCTCTTTAACGACCCGGCGATTAAAAAAGTCGCACAAAATGCAAAATATGATATTCGAGTTTTAGCGCATCATGGGATAAAAGTAGCCGGATTAGACGGGGATACGATGTTAGCGAGCTGGTTGTTAGATCCAGCCCGTGAAAGTCATGGCATCGACTTTTTAACGAAGTCCTTCTTAGGTGAAGATAAGATTCCTACGCATAAGGTAATCGATATTGGCGCAGGCCAAACCATGGCTGAAGTGCCTGTCAGCACAGTCGCTCCGTATGCGTGCGAAGATGCGCAATGCTGTTGGCGTTTGGCAGAAATTTTAGAAGCAAAATTAAAAGAACTTCACTTGCTTGACGTCTACCAATCCCAAGAAGTACCTATTGCCGTAAATTTAGCACACATTGAAGATGTTGGGTTATTAGTTAACCGCGAAACATTATCAGCAACTCAAGAACATTTAGAAAAATATTTATCAGAAGTAACAGCCAGTATTCGTCGCCATGCCGGAAATAATTTTAATCCCGCCAGTCCAAAACAGGTTGGTGAGTTATTATTTACCAAATTAAAATTACCCGTCATTACCAAAACAAAATCGGGGCCATCAACGGATGCGAATGTGTTAGAAGCATTACGGCACATGCATGAGATGCCTGATCTCTTGCTGCAGTACCGCATGCTGTCGAAATTAATTGGAACGTATGTCGCAAAATTACCCGATCATATTCATCCAAGTGACGGCCGCATACATACCCATTTTAAACAAACTGGTACAGAAACGGGACGTCTCTCGAGCGATAGCCCGAATTTGCAAAATATTCCCAAGAAGAGTGACTTAGGACGTGAAATTCGTCACGCTTTTATCCCTGCGCCAGGAAATATTTTCTTAGCTGCTGACTATAGCCAAATTGAATTGCGCGTCTTGGCACATTTATCCAATGATGACACCTTAAAAGCGGCCTTCGAAAGTAATGCCGACATTCATCGCTTCGTTGCTGCTCAAGTGAATGAAATCGATGAAAAGGCAGTGACGCCTCAACAGCGAAATGCAGCCAAAGCAATTAACTTTGGCATTATTTACGGACAAACGGCCTTTGGTCTCTCGCAGCAATTAGGCATCATGCGCGGAGAAGCACAGCGCTTTATTGATGACTACTTTGCTCGTTTTAGTAAAGTCCGCGCCTATGTGGCAAGTGTTATCGAAGAAGCGGCTGAACGCGGATACTCGCAAACCATGGCTGGACGTCGTCGCTTCATACCGCAATTAGCCAGCGGAAACCGTAATGAACGTTTGCAAGGCGAGCGCATTGCGCTAAACAGCACCATCCAAGGCAGTGCTGCTGATTTAATCAAACGCGCCATGTTGCGCTGCGATGACATGCTGCCAGACGGTGCTCATTTAGCGTTACAAATACACGATGAACTGTTAGTCGAAGCGTCATTAGCGTGTGCTGATGCCGCTGCCGAAGCACTGAGAGAAGCCATGAGCCAAGCATGGCAATTATCAGTTCCACTTATTGCTGATGTCAGACGCGGCGAGAGTTGGTTCGCGGTCAGCTAATTCATCATTTTCATTTTCCTCATCATCACCCAACTAAACACACAGATATGTCACCTACGAAAACAAAAGCAAAAGCTCCAAAAACAAAAGCTATCAAAGCAAAAACGAGTAAATCTAAAAAATCCTCGTCTAACGATTTACCTGAAATTGATATGAACGCACCAACAGAGGCTGTTCGCCCAGGTGCAACACCAACGGAACCGTTATTGGTCGTTCCGGAAGACAAACGTGTTTGTATCGGCATTACTGGTGAACCCGGTGCTGGCAAAAGTGCACTCGCCAGACAATTAGGTGCATTAGGCGGCACCGTAATTGATGTCGATCGATTGGGGCATGAATTATTAGAACATCCACGCATTAAACATGATTTAGTCCAAGCCTTTGGTGATGAGATAGTAAATGGTGACGGTGATATTGACCGTCGCGTATTAGCGGGCTTGGCTTTTGCCAACGCCGAATCAACCACACTGTTGAATGATACCATTCATCCACATCTCACCGCTCGCGCTAAAGCGTTGATGGAAAAATTAGGTAATTTTATTGTTATTGATGCAGGTTTGCTCCATGAATTGGGTTTAGCAGACGACTGCTCAATCACCATTTATGTCAAAGCAAATCGCGACAATCGCGTGACGCGCGTTGGTGAACGTGGCTGGGATGACGCAGAATTAGCACGCCGCGAAGAAGCGCTTGGTGACGCAGATGCGCGTCGCAAAAAATGTAATTTAGCGGTCGATAATACTGGTGACCCGAATTTATTAGCCGCTTATGCAAAAACAATTTTAGCTCGACAAATTGGTCTTGATTTATCGCAGCTGAAAAAACAAACGGCGACAAAAAATCCAGACCAAACTGGTGAAGAAGAAGGCGACGATACCAATGGCGATGACGATCGTCGTAATGGACAAGCCGGACAACATGTCCGTCCGGGTGGACGACCAAATGGCTCCTCACCTGCAATCGATCCAAATCGTCCGCCTGTAAAAGTGACCTTAAACGATTATTTACGCCGCACACTACCCGATTTGCAATCTGAAGCTGAAAAATTAGAAGTGCGTGATGTAAAATGGTTGAAAAAATTTGACCTTATTTGCGAAATTCTGCGTCGTGCCGCTGGTGGCCGCCAGGATGAAATTATTGTCGAAGGCTATATTGAACTGATTAAAGACCAACAAGCATTTATTCGTTCACCAATCAATAATTATTTAGCAGTTTCAACTGACACCTTTATTTCTAACCAACAAATTCGCCGCTACGGTTTAAAAGCTGGCATGCAGGTTACTGGTACCGCGCGTGCACCACGTGGTAACGAACGCTGTCCGCAATTGTTAACTATTCAAACGGTTATGAACGAACCGGAAAATCAACGCACCCCAGTACAAGACTTTGAACATTTAGTTCCTTTACATGCCCATGATCGTTTATTCATGGAAATACCTGGTGATCCGACTGACTATTCATTGCGCATTATTGACTTAGTTGCACCTATTGGAAAAGGCCAACGTGGCTTAATCGTTGCCCAACCAAAATGTGGTAAAACGGTCTATATGACAAAAATCGCCAAAGCGATTACCACCAATAATCCTGAAGTAGAATTAATTGTATTATTAGTTGACGAACGTCCGGAAGAAGTCACCGACATGCAACGTAGTGTGCGTGGCGAGGTCGTGGCATCGACCTTTGACCAACCGGCATCTCGCCATGTGCAATGTGCTGAAATGGTTATTAATAAAGCAAAACGTTTGGTCGAACGCGGTAAAGATGTCGTGATTCTGCTCGACTCAATTACCCGTTTGGCGCGTGCTTATAACTCGGAAGCACCGAACTCTGGTCGTATTTTATCAGGTGGTATCGATTCAAACGCGCTTATTAAGCCTAAACAATTTTTTGGTGCAGCGCGTAAAATTGAAGATGGCGGATCGCTTACCATTTTAGCGACGGCAATTGTCGACACCGGATCATTGATGGATACGGTCATCTTTGAAGAATTTAAAGGTACCGGTAATATGGAATTAGTATTGGATCGCCGCTTAGCAAATCGTCGCGTATTCCCTGCTGTCGACTGTGCGCAATCAGGCACGCGTAAAGACGAATTGCTGATTAAAAACGACGACGAATTACGTCGCGTGTGGGCACTGCGTAAATTCTTGGCCGAACGAAATGGCGCTGACGCCATCGACTTCCTCAAGTCGAAACTCAAAAATGCGAAAACAAATATTGAGTTCTTGCTGACTGTTGACCCCGATAAAATGAGTTCCTGGTGATAGCGACTGAACACTAAAAAAGCGGAGGGAATTAAAATCCCCTCCGCTTTTTTGTTTTGATTTGTAAATCAGGACTTTTCTTAGCAATAAGATGAGCAACAGTAACCATATGGTTGCGCTTGATCACCCCCTCCAGTTTCGTCCTAACTATCAAACGGTGGTGTGGGGTGGACGACGTATGGCAGCATGGCGCAATGATTTACCTGATGGTCCTATTGGTGAGAGTTGGGATCTCGCAGATCATAAACGTGGCATGAGTGTCGTTGCAAATGGACCGCATGCAGGAACTACCCTACATGATTTGACGCGACAATTTGGTAAAGCGCTCGTTGGCCCAACTTATGAGTCAGGTGATTTTCCTTTAATGGTCAAATTAATTGACGCAAATGATCGCTTATCTATTCAAGTCCATCCAGATGATCACTTAGCAAAGGAATTTCAGGTCGGTGACCGTGGAAAGACTGAGTGTTGGTATTTACTCAGTGATGGTGGCGAATTATTTGTTGGTACTAAGCCGGGCGTTACCAAAGAAAGGTTTTCAGCGGCACGAGAAAATGGCACCTTAGCCGATACTTTAAATCGTTATGTCACTAAGTCTGGCGATTTCTTTTTTATACCTGCCCGCACCGTACATGCATTGGGAACGGGCTGTTTAATTTATGAAATTCAACAAACTTGTGATACGACTTTTCGAGTTGACGACTGGGGCCGCGTTGGTCTAGACGGTAAACCGCGACCACTGCATATAGAAGAATCGTTAAAGACGATAAATTTTACGGCAACGACAACGCATTCCTCAGCCACTGCAAAACAAAATGATAAACGAGAATTAATAACCTGTCCGTATTTTACCGTTCATCAACAACGCGGACAAACTATCTCTGGTGACGGTCCAAATTGTACGTTAATCGTGTGTCTTGAAGGCACGGGCATAATTAAAACGGCTGGTGGTCAGGTTTCCATTTCACCAATGACCACAACCCTTATTCCTGCAGCAGCAGGAGCGTGGACTGCACAAGCTGAAAATGAAGCGCTCTTGCTCTTATGCGCCAAGCCAACCTAATAATTTATTTACTTTTTACGGTTGCACGATTTCGATTTCGCCATCACCAATAATAATTGCCTGGCAAGCCAAGCGCTCCGGCCCTGGGTTTTTCAAGTAGTGTAATTCCCCAGGCGCAACTGGCGCTAGATGTTCTGATCCACTTATCATGCGCACTTTACAGGTGCCACACGAACCACCCATGCATAAATATTGGATGTCAGCCTGCGCAATTAACAATTGCCCTAAAATATCTTCCCCAATTTTGGCGGGGAAGCGTTCTCCATTGTAAACAATAATGGCCTCGCCTGGCACTATCAGCCCACGACGAGGTTAATTATTTTATGCGGCACGAC
>JAHEDF010000586.1 GCA_024641365.1 Planctomycetota bacterium
GGACGCGCCACCGGCTTGGCGGATGTTTTGATACATTAAATCTTCAAACATGGCGCGATCTTGTTTAAACCCGGTAGTATTGACGTTAGCCAGATTATTACTGATCACCGCCAGGCGATTCTGTTGCGCTTCGAGTCCGGTCTTGCTAATCCACAATGCATTCATTGCATGTACTCCAATTCAGTGATAACGAATAAAATTGCTTAACCCATTTGTAATAACTGACGCGTCGCATCGGCATTCTGCTCCGCCTCACGCATCAGTTTTATCTGCATTTCATACTGGCGTGACAGATCAATCATATTGACCATCGCCTGCGCCATATTAACGTTACTGCCTTCGAGCATCCCCGAAACCACTTTAACGTTTGCATCTGCATTCAGTTTCTTGCCATTGCGCGTATACATCAAACCATCCACACCTTTTTGCATATCCTTATGCTCAGGCTTAACGAGTTTAATACGATCCACAACCGTCATCTCCTTAGCAGCATCACCTAGCGGCAATATCGAAATCGTGCCGTCCTCGGCTATTTCGATCTTGCTGGCAGGTGGTACAGCAATCGGACCACCATCACCCAACACACTGCGACCGCTAGATGTCATCAAACGGCCGCCTTCGCCGATACGCAAATTGCCGGCTCGTGAATAGGCTTCCTTGCCATTGCTCGCTTGCACGGCGATCCAGCCGTCACCATTGATGGCGATATCCATTGGATTACCTGTGGCGTTTACCGGTCCTTGTGAGAAGTCCGTCCCTGAACGTTCGCTCATGGCATAGACTCGGCTGGGATGGCCTGGCCCAAATAACGGCATACTACGAAACTGCGCCAGATCCGCGCGAAACCCAGGCGTACTCACGTTAGCAATGTTGTTGTTATTGGCCGCTTGCGCCAGCATCGTCTGCTGGGCACCGGTCATGGCAACATAGAGTGAACGATCCATAATTATGGCTACCTATTTATTAACGCCGAATATTAATAATGGTTTGAGTGACCGCATCCGCTGTCGAAATCACTTGTGCATTCGCCTGGAAGTTACGTTGTGCTGTGATCATATTGACCAGCTGTGAAGTAAGATCAACGTTTGATCCTTCCAACGCACCGGCTTGCACCACACCTAAACTACCTGAACCGGGTGTACCTAATAGCGGCACACCAGAGGCGGCACTTTCTGCCCAAGAACTATTCCCGAGTGGACGCAGACCTTGAGGATTGGAAAAATCCGCTAAGGCTACCTGACCTAATGTCTTGGTTTGACCGTTACTGTAGCGGGCACGAACTATGCCCGTATCATCGATATCTAAACCACTCAAACGACCTGATGTAAAACCATTTTGAGTTAGCGCATTAACGTTGAAACGCGCACCGAATTGAGTGATAGGTGAATTTGATAACAGATTCATCTTGAGCATAATCGGCTCTGCGCCGGAACCTGCATCAAACGCCGGATATTCCACCATGCCCGGTGGCACAGCCTTGCCATTAATCATTGATAAATGGCCAGCTCCGTTGAATGTGAGCATTTCTGGCTGAAATGGCGGATTTTTACCGCCTTTAATATCTTTACCGTCAATCAGGGTATACATTTCCCACGTATTGGGTTGTATTCCTTTAGCGTAATACATTGTCGCCAAGTGTGAGCCACCTAATGAATCGTATACCGTCAATGACGTTGAATGGGTAAATGATGATGGAATTTCCGGATTAAATGGAATGGTCGCAGGACGTTGCTGAGCACTATCCAGATTCAAGCCCACTTCAACAATCGAAGTGGATTGCGGTTTGATATTGGAGCGATCCAGTTTGAGCGGACCAACAGCACCAGTAATAGCACCTTTTTCATCGGCACCGTTCACCACCAGCTTGGATGCGCTGTTGTTCACAATGAAACCTTCGCGATCCACCTGGAAATTCCCAGCGCGTGAGTAACCACGGGTACCATTATCATCGACGACGAAGAAACCACGGCCATTGATGGCCAGATCCATCTTGTTATTCGTAAAACCAATATTACCCTGGGTAAATTGCTGCGAGACCCCGGCAAGGCGCACGCCCGAACCAATCGCGTTACTTGCAGCACCATCGCTGGAAGCATAGACGTCCGCAAACTCGGCACGTGACTCTTTAAAACCGGTAGTACTGGCGTTAGCTACGTTATTGGAAATAACACGTAACTCTTCACCGGCAGCATTAATACCACTTAGCGCTGAACGAAACGGCATAAATTTATCTCCTGATTACTGACTATAAAATTTCACGTACATCAGCGAGCAACTTTGAACCACTGTTTGAGAGATTCAATGTTACGCCCTGATTACCTTTGCCCAACGAAACGCTGTTAACCTTATCTGTTACCAGTGTTGTTACTGCTTGAGCTTTGCCATCCACCATCATTTCTGCCTGTATGGTGTATTTACCGGGTCTGGCTTTTTGATCCACACTGCCTGGCACTTTGATGTCGGCTTTGTTGATGATGCCATCCCAGTTAAACGCAGCCAGACCTTCGGCACGTTTGCCCAGATCAATGGTCTTTACCAATTGACCATTCCCATCCAGAATCTTGACGTTAAGTTGTTCGGTCTCTG
>JAHEDF010000587.1 GCA_024641365.1 Planctomycetota bacterium
CCGAACATACCAATGCTAATTATTTTCTGCATACTGGATCTGGCCTCCAGGGGCGACCAAGTATGGGCGCATGGAGCACCTATGGACTTGGCTCAAGTTGTGAAAACCTTCCCGGATTTATTGTACTTAACGGCGGTTTGATCCCGCCTGGTGGACTAGACTGTTTTAACAGTGGATTCTTGCCCGCTAGTTATCAAGGGTCGTTATTTAATGCTTCGGCAGAACCTGTGGCAAACATAAAACCACTTGAAAAGTCAAATAAAGACCAAGTTCGTAAAATTGAATTAATGCATAAACTTGATCAACAATCGCTGAAACGAAATGGCGATAATGATGCGATTGAATCCGCAATAAAAAATTATGAGATGGCCTATGCCATGCAAACATCGGTGCCAGATCTGATGGATATTAAAGGCGAATCAGCAGCCACTAAAGAGCTTTATGGCATTAATCATAAAGATAAACATCTCAGCTCGTATGCTTTACAATGCTTAGTAGCGCGCCGGTTAGTCGAACGTGGCGTTCGCTTTATTGAACTTACGTGTCCAAATACAGGTCATGATCGCTGGGATCAACACAGTAAACTCAAGGAAGGCCATACTGATAATGCACGCGCTGTTGATCAACCAATTGCGGCATTACTCAAAGATTTAAAAGCGCGCGGCTTACTTGACTCGACCCTGGTGGTCTTTACGAGCGAATTTGGTCGTACGCCCTTCGCCCAAGGTAAAAATGGGCGCGATCACAATCCCTTTGGATTTTCGATGTGGATGGCAGGTGGCGGCGTGAAACCAGGAACCATATACGGGGCCACTGATGAATACGGCTACAAAGCCGTTGAAGGCAAATGTCAAATGCATGATTTACACGCCACCATGCTGCATTTACTTGGCGTTGACCATCTCCGCCTGACGTATCGCTATGGCGGTCGAGATATGCGGCTAACTGATGTGCACGGCGAATTAATTAACGAAATTATCGCGTAAATACACTTCCCTTATCGAGCGCAATTGCGCATTACCCGAGACTACCATATGACGATTTTTAATAATGCCATTAAACACTTAACGCTCTCTTGTTTAATGGGCACAATGTCGCTCTTCGGATTAGAACAAACCATTACTCATGATTTTTTAGTAACGGGTGGGAAAACGTATATTTGCAGCAATGCCGCTGGTGATACCGGTACTGTGACCTGGACATATGACAAACCCACTCGTGAAGGATGGGTTTTACCGAATGGGAATATTTTATTAGCCTTAAGTAAATGTAAGGAATTTCCAGGTGGCGGTGCCGTTGAAGTAACACGCGATAAATCCGTTGTGTGGTCATATAAAGGTGAACAAAAAGAAATTGGTAGCATTCATAAGACTCCAGATGGTACGTATGTCGTAACTGAATCAGGAGATAATCCTAAATTACGAGAATTACGTGCTGATGGGTCCATTGCACATGAATTTGCTTTAGCCTGTCAAAAAAGTAATGCCCATATGCAGACACGCATGGCGCGCAAATTAGCTGATGGCACCTATCTTGCCCCGCATTTGTTAGATTTTGCCATTATCCATTATAATGATAAAGGTGACGTTTTAGATCGTATTGACACCACGGCTCCAGGAGACAGTGAACATAAAATTCATACTTGGCCATTTACCGCCATTCGCTTAGCAAATGGTAATACGTTGGTTGGTTTAACGCACGCTAACCGTGTCGCTGAATTTGATCCTGCGGGTAAAACTGTCTGGTTACTGATGAATGAGGAAGTCGATGGCATTATTAAAGATGCGTGCGGTGTTCAGCGGCTTCCAAATGGCAATACGATTGTAAATAGTTACGCCGCTAAAGCAGGTCAGGTACGATTGTTCGAAGTAACGCCTGATAAAAAAGTAGTATGGACGTGGACGTCTAAAGATGGTCCTGGTGTCCATCACATGCATGTCATCGCCACCAACGGCGAAGCATTACCGCTCGATGCATTACGCTAATTAGGTATTTATATAATTTATTACGAAAGCCGTTGTTTCTCACGATACTCTAGCGCAGACATACCAAAGGTTTGTCCAAACACCGCATAAAAACGTTGCGGCGAACTAAAGCCGGTACGCATCGCAATTTTTGCAACCGGTTGTGTCGTGGTCAGTAATAAATGACAGGCGCGTTGCATGCGTGCGCGATGTATTTCTTCATGAATAGTACGATTTAATTCTTTGCGGAAACGTTGTTCTAATGCGCGCCGCGATAAGCCACTCGCTGCAACTATTTCAGGGACGTGTTGTGCCGGATGATCATCTTGATGAATCAATCTCAATGCGGCCAATACAGCCGGATCATTAGTTGCAAAACTATCACTCGAACCACGCACGACGATTGGTAATGGTGGAACGACGACATGTTCAGCCGCTTCTGGCTCGCCTGATTTCATTAAACGATCCAATAATGCTGCCGCTTCATAGCCCATACGTTCGGTATCACAGGGAATTGAGGTTAATGTCGGATTAGAAAATTCGCACAATACTTCTTCATTATCGACACCCACAATCGCAACATCTTCAGGAACCCGTAAACCGAGGTCTGCACAAGCCATG
>JAHEDF010000124.1 GCA_024641365.1 Planctomycetota bacterium
CGCTGAGTCCCGTACTTTAAAGATTGCTTCCGACATTCAACGCAACTTAAGCCAATACAACCTCAGGCCAATCATCTGGAGTACTCATGAGTCGTTTATTACTAACAGCTGTAGCGGCATGCTCCGGCATATTTTCTGCGCTCGCCGCTGAAGACTATAAAATTCCAGCACCAATGGCGATGCCTGATGACAGCGCCTACGCTGTGGCTGTGTTACCGGATATCCTTACGACATTGACGCGAGTGGAAGCAATCGCGGAATTGTTTATGCCAGGGCAAATGCCACCTGGATCATTGAAAAATAATTTAGGCATGATGCTTGGCGATATGGGGCTGGCTAACTTTGATGGCAAACCCATTGTTGTTGTGGTTGGACCAGGTGCGCCAACGCCATCCTTCGCACTTATTATACCAGCAAAAAATCCGCAATTATATCTCGATGCTGGTGTTAATTTCGGTATGCTACTTGGAAAGGCAGAAGGTAATTTAGCAATATTAACGCAAACGCCTGATGGTGAATTATTAGGTGAAAAAATTGCGAAAATTTATCCCGCATTAACAGCGTCATTACCCAAAGGTGATATGCGCCTTTTATTAGCACCTGATAAACTCATGACTACTTATGGCGGCATGCTGGGTATGATGGCGCAGATGGCAGCAGCACAAAGTGGCGAACCACAAGCCGCAAAAATGCTCGGCTTGGAACTCGCTGGTTTGACAGCGATGGTAAATGACATTGCAAATGTCCAATGGGATATTTCCTTAGAAACACCAGGCACTTTTTCAGAATCATTTACCATTCAGGCAAAACCAGATTCCGCATTAGCAAAAGCATTAGTTGCACCAGCGCTAGCGGACGGCCAACGTGCGGCAGCGCGCCTCAACAGCGATTCAGCAATAATGGGGCTCAGTGGCCGAGTTAATTGGTCAGCTTGGACAGGGTATATGGCTAAATTAATGACTGACCTTAAAGCGAAACCTGAAGCTGAAGGTATTATTTCAGATATATTAATTAAGGCGACATCAGATTGGGGCACAGCGTTAGCGGGTGATTTTGCCTTTTCTATGCGCAGTGTAGAGGGAGCTGCCGTGCCAATGCAGTGGCAAGGTTTATATGCTAGTAGCGATTCGGCTAAAGCAGAGTCCGGCATACTATCGATGGTTAATCTGATGACCGATGACTCAGGTCTTGGTAAAATGTATAAAGACATGGGAGTAACAATGGTTTTTAACAAAGCGGCACGCACTAGCCCATCTGGAGTCGAAGTGCATAAATTAAGCGCCGATATAGATCCTACAAAAATGCCAGCTGAACAAGTCAACCAAATGAAATTAATGTCATCATATGAAATGGCTGTGACCAAAGGTTGGGTAGTCATGGCACAAGACGAAAAAGAATTAGATTCTTTAATTGCAGGAACCGGCAAGGGACTCACAGTCAAAGCAGAAAAGAGCATGGGCCCAGATCGTCAAGTTTATATGGACATTGATCTTATTGGTTTTGTTAAAGCTGCGATGGCGATGTCAGGGACTGGGATGGATGCCATGATTCCCAAAACAAAAGACACCACGCCAACAACGACTGCATTCACTAGTAATGATGGCCAGGCATTATTTGAAGTGAATATTCCGTTGGCGCCTTTTGCAGAAATGGCCAAAGCCTTTGGCGGCGGCGGTGGTCGTGGCGGCGGGCAAGCACCTCCACCTGATCAAAACCCAGCATTTTAATTCTTTCCTGTGTTGATCACAGTAATGACGGTCTGCTAAGCAGGCCGTCATTTTTTATGGCTTAGTTTTCAACGAGATCACACTCTAAAGTACAGCTAATACTCATGATAGAGCATTACTTTTGTATTGAGAGTGACTGCCCCAGGCTGTGGCTTGTCGCTGTAAGATGAGTTGACCTAGAATCGTCTGGCGCTGATATGCGCCCCGATCACATGACTAAAGTGGCTATTATTTCGTTAACGGTCTGCATGGCATTATTTTTAGCCGCGTGCGGTACCTCCACGACTACAGCACAAAGTACAACGGATGTACATCGTTATTTTGATGGCACCAATTGGCATACGCTGCACGTGCAACTTAATCAATTGCATGTGGAGCGACAAACCACTGATAGCACCCAACCGACGACAGAAATAATTATGCTTCGCCACGGCGTGGGGTCTTATGAAGCATTGGCCGATGTCGCGCAACAAATGCGAGATGCGCAAGCTAATATTATAAATATTAGTATTTTCGTAAGTGATTCACAAGAGCCACACGGCCAACCAGAAAGAGTTACTAATAAATTAGCGGTACAAATTCAACCAGATGTGCAATTCGATGTCATATGTAGTTTGCACAATATGCGTGTGATTGAAAAACTAACCTATGCAAAAAATACCTATCTTTGTGAGGTGCAAAAGACGTCGATGATCGCCTCATTGATAGCGGCAGAAAAAATACAAGCAGAGCCGGGTGTAATTTTTGCTATGCCATTACAAGAACGTGCACGAGTTCGTAAATAGTCGTCATAACAGGGAACCAATTTATGTGGCAACGATTTTATCAGCGTTTAAATTTTATTCCGGTCATTATTTGCTGCTTGCTAATTGCCAAGTCCTTTGGGGCAGATGACGGAACGGTTTATTACTGGAATGGCGATCAAAAAGTAACCGTGGATCTTGCTCTTGATGAAATGGTGGTAACTGCAACTAATAAAGTTTTATTAGAAAAGAAAGCAGATGGTAGTTTCGCTGCCAATGTACCGAAATCGAGTAAAGTTATTATCAAATCGAACGCTCAAAACAAAAGCGACCTAATCCAAACGGCGGAAAAATTACAAGCGCAAGACGGCATATTATCCGTACACGCAGCCTTATACTCATCTGACCAAGAAAAGAATAGTAACTCCATACAGGTTTTAAGCAATCAATTATCCATTCGCTTTCAGCCAACGCAAAACGCAGCAGCGCTTATTGCCGCTTATAATTTAGTTATAGTAGAGGTGGTAACGTATAGTCCCGACACGTATATTTGCGCGTTACAAAAATCTTCCTTATTAGGGGCACTAGAAACAGCAAATGCCCTTTATGAAAAAGAAGGCGTCGTTTTTGCCACACCATTAATTGAGCGAGTACAGCTACAGCGTGGCAATCCCGATGACCCGTTATTTGGCGATCAATGGTTTTTAAATAGTATAAATGTTCCTTCAGTTTGGGATTTTAGTGGGGGTGGTTCTAATTTAGGCGCTGGTGTGAATGTCGCGGTTGTTGACGACTCACTCGAACATACGCATCCTGACTTAACCGCAAATGCACGTACTGATATTGATATAGACATTAATGGTGGAGATAACGATCCTGCCCCGGGAAGTAATGCTGACGTTCATGGCACATGGGTAGGTGGTATTATTGCCGGAAATGGAAATAATTCCGTGGGCGTAAGCGGTGTTGCGCCGCGGGCAAGTTTAGTTGGGATCCGTTTAATCGCTGGTGCCGTTACCGATGCGAACGAAGCACAGGCGATGACACATCAATATAACGCAGGAAATGCTGCTGACCGTATTATGGTGAGTAACAACAGTTGGGGGCCATCTGATAATGGTAGCACATTAGGCTTACCAGGTCCTCTTATGTTAGCGGCTTTACAAAACGGCGTGACGAATGGTCGTGGTGGATTGGGAATAATTTATACATGGGCAGGTGGAAATGGTGGCACTGGCGATATTGCCAATTTTGATGGCTATGCGTCTTCACGATATGTCATTGGTGTTGCCGCGACGGGGCCAACTGGTCAACAAGCATCCTATAGTGAATCGGGGACCAATATTCTAGTAAACGCACCAGGTGGAACGACAGGTAGCAATGGCATAGTGACAACAGATCGTGTTGGAGCACTAGGCCAATCAGGCGGTGATTATACCGCACTAAGCGATAACTTACAGGGTACTTCTTTTTCCGCGCCAGTAGTTGCTGGTGTCGTAGCATTGATGTTAGAAAAAAATCCCAATTTAACCAGCCGTGATGTACGACATGCCTTAGTAAAAACCGCAACAAAAAATCATCCAGGCGATGCAGGTTGGGTAACAAATGGCGCATCGCGGCCATTTAATTTAAAATATGGTTTTGGTCGTGTGGATGCAGCTGCTGCAGTCGCTGCCGTTGCTGTTGGTACTTGGCAACATGTACCGGCAGAAACTACCCCCGTATCTATTGGAGAAGCGGTTACGGTGGCTATACCCGATAATAATCTAACTGGTATTTCTCGTTCATTATCACTATCTGCGCCAAGTGGATTTATTGCTGAATATATCGAATTAAAAATATCCCTGACGCATACATATCGTGGTGATGTACGTTTTAGATTAACTGCTCCATCAGGCATGGTTAGTGATTTCCAACGTCGACCAAGTGATAGCGGAGCAAATTATTCAAATGTTGTACTGACCAGCGTTGCTCATTGGGGTGAAAACCCGAGTGGAAATTGGACACTCAAAGTTACTGATGAATTTGCTGCCGATACAGGCAGTCTCACATCATGGTCGGTAACGGCCTATGGCTATATTTCACAAACACAGCCATCAATTAGTGCCGTAAGTCCGCTACAAATTCCCATAGGTGCCCCTGATACCGTCGTAACTATTTTTGGCGCTAATTTCATTGATGGCATCACGACGGTTACAGCCAATGGTAATTCCGTGAATCCGACGGTGACCAATAGTGGTTTAATGTCAGTGACCGTGCCAGGGTTTTTATTGGTTTCCCATGGCGCATTAACAATTGCCGTTAGCAATCCGCCATTATACCCCCCAAATCCAACGCCTGCGACGAAGGTTATTGAAATAGGGGCAGCGCCACAAATTACCGCAAAGCCAGCTAACCAAGTTATTGATGAAGACACCAGTACATCAGCATTAGTTGTTACTTTAGCAGATACTGATGGTGACCCGGTTTCACTTTCAGCGATATCTTCAAATACCGCAATAATTTCGCCAAGTGGAATTGTGTTAGGTGGGTCTCTAAATAATCGCACAATTACCATTACGCCAATACCAGATGCTTTTGGTGGCCCAGTTACCATTACGTTAATTGCAAATGATGGTTATGTGTCAGTTCAGGATACTTTTACTGTTACGGTTAATTCTGTAAATGATACGCCACAGGCATTAGGTGGACGATTCCGTGTCGCGCCCGGTGCCGCATTAAATGGCACGGTCTATGGTTTTGATCCAGAGGGGGATTCATTAACTTTTGCAGCGGTTCAGCCACCAGCTTCTGGCGCGTTTAATTTAGCAGCAAATGGTACATTCAGCTATACGGCACCGCTTACGACAGGCATTTATAAATTTACGTACACGGTATCTGACGGAAAGGTGTCTGTCCCGGCGACGGTTTTTATAACAGTTGCTAATAACGTAAACGGTGTTCGCCCGCTAATTATCTCTGAACCAAGCGATGAAATATTATTTGCACCAGCGGATAATTTAAATTACGGCGTTATTGTTGATACTTCACGCTATATATCGCCACCGACGCTTACCTATAAACTAGTCGGTGAACCAGCTGGTATGACTATTTCCACTAATGTGGTTACCTGGAATGCAACGGGCGCTAACCGGCATATATTCTTTGCAATTGAGGTTCGTGATTCGATCACAGGTGCACTCGACACCCAATTTATTGTCCTGCGCGTCGTCGCAGGCGGCGCAATTAATTAAGGAGCCATCATGTTTAAATTATATGTCATGATGAGTTTAACTTTCGCTTGCGCGTTGTTAGTCAGCTGTGGCGGTGGCGGCGGTGGTGCTGGTGGCGGTGGCGGCGCTCCGCCCCCAGGTCCTGCGTCATTTCGTATTCTTGATTTAACTACCGGTGCGATAACTGAATCCGCTACGCTGCCGGATATTGCTGCTGCTTCAGCGACGACGACCACGATGATTTTTCGTCGCGTTCCGGCCGGTAGTTTTACCATGGGGTCACCGGCGGGCAGTTTAGGTGCGCAGGCAGGCGAAACTCAATCCAATGTCGCAGTCGGAGAATTTTGGCTCGCCATTTTTGAATTAACCCAGGGTCAATGGTTAACCATGACTGGCGATGGCATGGACACGCCGTGGAAAAAAGTTGGACCCAGTAGTGTAACCGGATCGCCACAGACCGTAAATAATCGTCCAGTTTTTGGTCTGACGTACGATGAATTAGTGGCGCGACTCGCCACGTGGAATGCTGGAAAATTAAAAGCATTAAGCGTGCCTTCAGAATCGCAGTGGGAATATGCTTGTCGTGCAGGAACAACCACGCTTTTTAATTGGGGCAATAGTATAGATCCTGCAGTTGCTGGATTTTATGCAATTTCACAAGATATCACCTCGGGAGCAACCGGACCTGGAACGGTCGGTGGCAGCCGCTTTTCTAACACGCTGACGCTTTGGGACATGCATGGCAATGTACGCGAATGGGTCACAACCGGAGGTTTACCAGCTCTACGCGGCGGATCGTGGGGGGATAATTTATTATTATCCCGTTCAGCTAATTCGGTCACCGCTGTCGACCAAGCATTTCGCCATGCATTTAGTGGAGCGCGTCTTGTTTTAGCGCCGTAATTCTATGAAAAAGGCAACAGCAATTTTCGTGGTTTTGATCGTAATATGCGGTGTAAGTTTATTTATAATTGCCAACCATTATATTCGCAATCAACAACAAGCGCATGCCGTATCTGTCATGCGTATTGTATTTGAATCGTTTATTGATGAGCAATTAGCAGAGAAATCAGATGGTTATAATTATAGTACAGAAGGTCTCGCTAATATGTTGTTGTTGACAACTCAACAACAAGCTGCGCTTAAATCATTTGAGGCACTTGGTGAAAACGGCCAAATACGAGATCCATGGGGCGGGTTCATTTATGTGACTAAATATGGAACCGGTATTCGTATTCATTCGAATGGTCCAGATCTTGTACGACATACTCCAGATGATCTTGAATTTAGATAGAAAGGGTGATGTAAGCCAATGGGACTAGAAATGGTTGAAATAGTTATCGATTTAGAAGCTGAATTTTATATCAAGGTACCGACTGACTTCGTAATTACCGGACGTGTGTATGAAATAGTTGATTTGGTGAAAAGTCTTTATTCACGACAGTATATAGAAAATCTCATTGCGCTCATCCCAAACGATGGCCCAAATGGATATATTGATTCTGAACAATATGACAACTTGCATAAATATCACTCATCACTTCCTTTACCATATAATATATTAAAAATGCGACATAAATATAAGTATGATCATATTATAGGTATTTTGAAAGATAAGTTGAAATATTTAAATTATAACCTGATGGAAGAAAAAGTTTACGCAATTATAAAAGAAAGATCAGGATTTACCGGCGAAGTGAGAGCTGACCATCATCTGGTAGATGATCTTAAATGTGGATAACGCGATTATTGCAAGTTATACATATTGCCTATAGGCAGATACAATTTTATTTAACCACTCGTTCTGATCCATTGCCCAGTATTTAGTTGAGAATATTTCGACTTCATTAAATCCAGTAAAACCGGCCTTTTCTGCATGGGTTCTCAGGTGAGGAATATTAATGCATCCGTCACCCATCAAACCACGATCATTTAATAAATCACTGGTATCCAGTTTCCAATCGCACACGTGAAATCCGTGTAGCCAACCGCCTGCGCCGGCTTTTGCTAATTCATCTTCAACCTGATCATCAAACCAAATGTGATAAACATCAGTAGCAATACCGACAATTGGGTTATTAATATAGTCGCAAATTGCTCGTGCCTGCCCCATGGTATTAATTGCCGAACGATCACCGGCGTACATCGGATGCAGTGGTTCGATTGCGAGTTTTACACCGTGGGCTTGTGCATGCGGAACCAATGCTGCAATACCGTCACGAATTTGCAGTCTAGCTTCAGCGAGTGGCATGCCCGGAACAGCACCGCACACTAACACCACCATCGGTGCGCCAATAGCGGCTGCTTCTTCAATGGCTTGACGATTATCTACTAATGATTTTTCACGGTCAGCTTTTTCAAAAGCCGGAAAAAAACCGCCACGACATAATGCCGTGACGGTTAGTCCTGATGCACGTAATAATTGCCCTGCTTTATCTGCTCCATAGGGAGCAAGATGTTGTCGCCATACGGTTATTCCTGGGACACCAACGCGCTGTAAACCGGCAATGGTTTCCTCTAAAGACCATGGTTTTAAGGTCATGGTATGAATTGAACAACGCTGTAAATTTTCTAGTGCCATACATGTCCCTGTCTTATTATTCGTGCGAATTACTCAGCTTATAAAGCGGGGACGTCAACCCAACGACGTTCAGCCCAGGATTGTAAACCAAGCTCAGCCATTTGCACGCCTTTAGCTCCTTCACGTAATGACCAGCGGAAGGGGGCGTCTAAGGCCACGTGTTTAATAAATAATTCCCACTGAATTTTAAAGGCATTGTCATAGTCCGTGCTGTCTGGCACTTCGAGCCAATGATCAAAATGATTAATTGGGCTGTCGACATCCGGATTCCACGTTGGTTTCGGTGTTGCCGACATGCCTTGTGCCCAACATTTTCGTAGTCCAGCAACAGCACTGCCTTTAGTGCCATCAACTTGTAAGGTTAATAAATCATCACGACGTACGCGCACATTCCATGAACTATTAAAGTGGCATATAATCCCATTATGTAATTCAAAGGTCGCATAGGCACTGTCATCAGTGTCGCATTTGTAAGGTTTGCCTTTTTCATCAATCCGTTCTGGAATATGGGTCGCGCCTAGGCATGAGAGTGATTTCACCTCACCAAATAAATTATCAATGACATAGCGCCAATGGCAAAGCATGTCGACAATAATGCCACCGCCATCTGCTTTACGATAATTCCATGATGGACGTTGCGCTGGTTGGTCACCAACATGCCCGGTGAAAACCCAATAACCAAATTCGCCCCGCACGGATAAAATATCACCAAAAAAACCTTGTTCTTTTAGCATTTGTAATTTACGAAGACCAGGGAGCCATAATTTATCTTGCACGACGCCATTTTTTACCCCCGCTTTTTCACATAACTCAGCTAATCGTAAGGCTTCTTTGGTTTCGACGGCAGTCGGTTTTTCACAATAGATAGACTTTTTAGCCTTTACGGCTTTTTCAATAAATCCAGCGCGTTGTAGTGTGCCCGAGGAATCAAAGAAAATTTGATAATGTGGATCGGCTAAGGCTTTATCGATATCAGTACTGTATTTAATGGGACCTGTTTTTGCGCAGGAATGTTTCGTACTTAAATCTTTTAATTTATTTTCATTACGACCAGTCAAAATTGGGTCAGGCATTAAAGTCAGTTCATCGTTAATTTTAATCCCGCCTTGACGCATAATGGCTAAGATTGATCTGATTAAATGTTGATTAGTACCCATGCGTCCGGTGACGCCGTTGAGGATAATGCCAATGGGTCGAATAGTCATAGGTGGTCCTGCCCAAGTAGGTTAGCGCCGTGT
>JAHEDF010000588.1 GCA_024641365.1 Planctomycetota bacterium
GTGCGACATTAGTCCAAGTGTATAGTGCCATGGTGTACCATGGGCCAGCTATGGTTAGTCGCATTAATCGTGGTTTAGTGCATTTATTACAGCAACACGGCTTGACGCATATTAGTCAGGCTATTGGTCGGTCATTGTAGTTGCGGCTGCTGGCGCAATATTAGCAATTAAACGATCGAAAGTGTTTGTAAGTGTTGCCGATGAAAGATTTGATAAGCAGATATTGGCGCGGCATCGTTTAAATTGTTTGGTGCCATGGCAAAATTGGCAGGGGGCTTTCCCAAGAATTAATTCAATGGGCCCTGGTCCACGCGGCGCGAATAACTCCGGGTCGGTTGGTCCAAAAATTACTAATAATGGACAGCCAACGGCAGCCGCAATATGAGCGGGACCCGTATCAACAGATAAAGTCGCATACGACACCGCTAATATACTCGGTAATTCTGTTAATGGGACTTGGCCTGTCCAATCGTGTACACGGCTTTGCCATTGCGTCGAGATTGCCTGAATGATGGCTTGTGCTTCTCGCCGTTCAGGTGCAGAACCATGTAATACGACAGCATCGGCTTTATTCGTAGCAAATGCATGTCCAATAAGATGACTCCATTGTTGTGGAGTCAGGCCTTTTAGATTTGGTTGTTTACGAAACCACCGGTGGGTGAGCGATGAACCGGCTTGCACTGCCAGTACGCGTTGGCCAAGCGGCGCTAATCGCGTAGCGGCAGCGGCACGTTGTTCGTTGCTAATATTTAAGCGTGGTACGGGATCATATCCCTCAATATCATAATTTCCAAATGCTAACGCATGGCTATTTGCATCGACGTTGTGGCGCGGCGCTCCAGGAATAGTGCGCGAAATAAATCGTATAGTTGCATTACCACGCCATTTTTCGACCCACTGTAAAATGGCAGGATTCTCTCCCTTAAAGGCAATAATTTCATCGTAATTTTGCGCGCTTAATGTCTGAGCTACGGTGTTGCGTTCGCCACTATCTAAAATGGCACCCACAATGCCGCCACGGTTTGGGTTGCTCAGTGTGTGGACCGCATGAACGCCAGGTTGTCCCGTAAGCAAGGGCGTGCCCCACGGACGCACCAATAAATCAACCGTGCCATCGCGCGCTAAATGGCGAATGACCGGAGTAAAAATCACCAAGTCGCCCACGCGAGCAAAATAAACCAGCAATCGCCGCATAACGGGTTACTCTTTGTACAGATTTACAATTGCCAAGTGCTGAGATGTTTCTTGAGGTCCGGAAGTCTGGAAGTCCGGACTTCCGGAGGTCCGGAAGTCCGGAAGCCATGCGAAATCATAAGTACATAAAAATAATAATGTGCTGTGAGTAGCTGTAATTATGATTATTGATCGTGAACATTGGTTCCTGCCTTTTTGCAGTTGTGCGAGCGACGCTCAGTTCTCAAATTTTATTATGTTCGCGTCAGACTTCCAGACTTCCAGACTTCCAGACTTCCAGACCTCCAGACCTCCGGACTTCTCATGCATTCCATGCACAGGACACGCGAATCGCGGGCAAGCAGTGGCGTGATGCTGGCAACTGTTCATAGTCCGTCGCCATGACAACACCGCTTTATCGCCGCTTGGCTTTGTTGACCCAAGGTGGACTCGACATTTATCGCAATAAAACGGCTATGGGCATGTTGCGATTTCGCCCCGATGACGTGGTGTGCGTTATTGATCCCAAACATATTGGTCAAGATTTACAAACACTCACAGGAGTCGGAGCAGGCATACCAATTGTCGGTTCAATTCACGATGCCATTCCATTAGGCATTGAATGGTTAGTTATTGGTGTCGCCACTCCTGGCGGCACGTTGCCGGATGACATAAAAATTCAGGTTTATGATGCGATCAGAAATCGCGTTGGCGTTATTTCTGGATTACATGAAAGCGTTAATGGCGATCCGAATTTAGTGGCATTAGCGGCACGTTATGCGACTGAGTTGGTTAATTTACGTAAATTACCAAATGAAGAATGGCATATCGGAAAAGCAAATGCACGACATACCAAAGCATTTCGTGTCTTAGTGGTTGGCAGTGATGCAAATATTGGAAAAACTACCACCGCATTAGAATTAGAACGACATTTAAAAGCTCGTGGCATTAATGCACGTTTTGTGCCAACGGGCCAAGATGGCAGATTAATTACTGGTCGTGGTGTGTGTATTGACCGTGTGATCGGAAATTTTGCTAGCGGTGTGGTTGAAAAATTAGTGTGTCATGAATCACATTATGCCGACATTTTAATTATTGAGGGACAGGATTCAATTTTTTCACCACCGTACTCGGGCGTATCAATGGCATTACTGCATGGGAGTTGTCCGGACGCTATGATTTTATGTCATACCCCAACACGGACTAATTTACGTCATACGGACATTCCCATTCCGCCGCTCGCAACCTGTCGCACATTATATGAAAATTTATTAGCGCCACTCCATCCAGGAAAAGTTATTGGTATTTCACTCAATACCATGGGTATGGCAGCAAAAGATGCGATAGCATCGCTTACCTCTATTTCTACAGAAATGGATTTGCCGACTGCTGACGTGGTGCGTCC
>JAHEDF010000589.1 GCA_024641365.1 Planctomycetota bacterium
TGACTTGGATGCGCTAATTTCTCCAGAGTATATCACTCGCGGCACAATTTACGATTCAAAAAAAATGTACTGTACGCGAAAATGTCGTGAGCTTACGGCAGCATAGCTTACTTCCAATCAAACACTCTGTTTAATTAAATTTTTAAAAAAATATTTCAGGTATTACGTTGATAGTTCCAAGGCAACCACGTTTCTGGTGATGTATTTACCTGGTCTTGGTTTTGTTGAATTACCACAAGATAGTCAAACGGATTCACTTGTGCATTAACGCAGGTTGCGATCACTGACGTAATGATATCGGAAATCGTCGCGCCAAGCTGTGTTTTATAAAAACTGAAGTTTTTTCGTCCTCGGACAATCAGCTTCAGTTGTGCTTCCATCCAGTTATTATCTATCATCGCCCCTTCAACTGTGCAAAATCGTGTTAAACCATCATAATGCGATAGAAAATAGCGAATAGCTTTACCCAAACCACTGTTAGCTTCCACGTGCATTGTAGCTAACTGGCGCTCACCCCAATCGCGTATGGTTTTCATGCTGGGCAATGAGTGTTCTTGATGATAAGCCAGTCGTTGTGCTGCGTTTAACTGCTTTTCATTAACAAGATCTTCATTAACCCAAATGGTTTTATATAAATTGAGCACATACTCAACGTCTTCAGGAAAGTGAGTTAACACATCCACGAATTGGCGACGACCATGACTATTACACAACGCTGGTATAACTTGCGTGACACTGGGCTGATTGCTGCTTAAGGCATCACTCATTAATAACGGTGGCGCTCGCCCTGGATCGCGTTTTTCTAGCACGTCGTCAATCCATTCACCGGCATGACCAATATTAGTTTGAAATAACGTGATATGTTTCCCGTTATCCAGTGTAGCTATCAGTCCTGACGCATAGGTGCCGGTGCGCTTGTTCGGTTTTTTTGTTTTACGTTGGATTTTCATGATTTCTTTTTGATCAAGAATATGATGTGTGGTGTCATCCAAATAAAAATGTAAGCCATTAGCTGCCAAATAAATGAGGGTTTTGTAAATCCTATATAAACTATCAGCGACTTTTTCACATTGATCGTAGACGGTAGATGCTGTGATGGGTAACCCTAAGATGGCCTGCAAGGTTTCTTGGCGATAAAAGGGAGAGCCCATGAAATATTTACCAATGGCCATCATGCTACGCGCAGAATAGCCGTATTTCTGATGAATATCGCCATCCTTGCGTACGTCATCGGGCACCGATGCGGTAAAATATTCACCGCAAGCATTACACCTTAACCGCTCCAGTACATGGTTGATTGCGGTATATGGACTATTACCGGTAATGCGCAATAAATTGACTGGCTCATATTTGGACAAGGTACCCAACTGACAGGTGGGGCAACGATCACCTTTGTTGAGGCTATCTAAGACATGGTGTTCAACGTTAGGTTTTCGTGTTGGACTGAGTTTTTTCTTTTGCCGGATTTTTTTAGACTTATTTGGCTTGCCACTACCTGACGATGAATGATTTTCCAATAAAGCACCTAAATTTTCAGATGCCGCAACAATACCCACCAGTTTTCGCAGTTTATGGATAGTGACATCATGGGATGATAACCGTGTTTGCATGATGGCCAATGTTTTCAGCGCATGTAAGAGAAGTTGAATATCCTCTGCACTTAATGTTAAATCAAATTCTTTGGCTTCGTTAAGTCGACCAATTAATGCATCCAATGCATCATTATCAATTTCTTGAATCACATCTGACAAAACTGTCTCTCCTTATGTTATGCGTAAGCGTACCGATTTTTTTACGTTATTTCAAATGCATGAAAACAAAAAATATCCTGCAGTTTACCCGTGATATGCTGGGCAGCTCCCTGATAACAAGAGGCGTAATTGTATTGCATCAAGCACGCACGTGGGTCTGGCTGAGGTTGGCCAACCGTGAAATGTGCCTTTAGATAACCGTTTCGTCATCAACCAAAACCCATTGCCGTCATAAATCAAGACGCGAATCATGGTGTGACTACGATTGATAAAAACAAAATACACACCGCTGGTAGGATCCTTTTCTAGTGCGAGGCGGCAAACAGCCACAAAGCCATCAATACCTTTACGAAAATCTGCGGCATGTGTCGCTAATAAAATACGTGTTTGATTGCTTAGCTGAATCATAATTTATCCTTTTGAAAGTGAATAAAGGCATTCGCCAAGCTATGTAGTTGTGCTGGTGTGATATCGCCAGAAATGCACATTTCAGTTCCTGACGGATGATTGAGTGTAATGTTGAGAGTGGAAAATATCTTAGCATCTTCCGCTGTAATAGGAATGTTTGGTAATGCGACAAAACCTGTGTCAAGTTGTGGGTTAGTATTTTGCCATCGTTTCAGAGCAGAATGATTGATACCCAGTGCAGAAATTACCTGAGCTTTGCTGTATTGTTCAAGTAGTGCTACCGCTTGTTCACGTAAAGGTGTTGGAATTCGCCCATTGCCAGATGTGCGAGAATTTCGCCAATCTGAAAATGCTGCGGCAACTAAAGCTAATGTATTTGATTTGACCATGTCGTTTCCTCTAATGATTGA
>JAHEDF010000125.1 GCA_024641365.1 Planctomycetota bacterium
CTCCATGTTAATCTCTTGCCATCACGGATAATGTGAGGCGGAATTACTATTAGTAGTAGAAAAGACATCATTTTAAGCAAAGACATGAGCCCTACATATTTTATATGCAGGGCTCAACCGTTTGTGGCGATGTGTTGTAATTAAATGATGTAGCAAAAATGAACGAGGAGCCAATTTAGGTTAAATCGTCTAAGGGTCCACCAGTGCTGTGCTCAGGGTTGCCGAAGGTTTTTAACTCATGACCAAAACCTTGTGCGAATGCCATCAATAAGCGATTATGTGAAATATTTTTATATTTTAGTGAGCGGCCCATTTTCCAATCTAGGCCATTTCCGACGCAAATGAATGGAATGTCGTTGCGTGTATGCGAGTTACCCTTGCCTAATTCATTGGTCCATACCACCAGTGTGTTATCTAACAGGGATTGATTGGTACCTGGTTCCTTGGTTTCTTTGAGGCGTTTCAATAAGTAGACTAATTCTTCACAGTACCACGTATTAATTTTAGTGAGTTGATCTTGCACGTCCTGTTTTTCATCCGGTTCATGCGATAAGGTGTGATGTCCTTCGGTGACACCTAACCATTTCATTTTCGCATTACCAACTGATCTCGTGTATTGTAAGGTTGCGACGCGTGTAAAATCGGCCTGGAAACTATTAATTAATAAATCAATTTGCATGCGGCTCACTTTTGGCATGTCTTCGTCATTATCACGCACCCCTTGTTCTAATGTGGGGATTGGGTGGTCATGCTTAATGGTATTCGCAGCTTTGAGATCTTTTTCAGCATCAGCAACAAATGCGGCATGTTGTTCTAATAAACGACGATCTTCAGCACTGATCTCTTTACTGATTTTTTTCAAATCAGTCTGAACGGTATCCAAAACAGTGGACAGGGTTTTACGATCTTTCATTTGCCCGTAAAATTTATTAAACATTTGATAGGGGTTACTGATAGGAGTTAATGGTTGATTGGCTCCTGCATAGGACCAACGCGTCCAAGTATCAGCCTGATTCGGTACATTAACGCCAAATTCTAAAGAGCCAAATCGCGTGCGCGTGGCTTCATTTTTTTGTAAGTAATTAGCAATTTCTTGGTCGATGGACAAGCCCTTTGCCCAACCAGCCGGTGTATCGGAACCACCTTGTATGTTACCTGGGAATAATTCTATCCCAGTGAGCAAACAGCCCATGCCGCGCATGTGCCCATCACCATCGCCTTTTATTTTATTACAAATACCTTTTAAAATAAGTGCTTGGTTACGGAAAGGTTCAAGCGGCTTGAGGCTTTCCTTTAAAACAAAATCGTTTCCTTCGGCATCGGGCCAAAACGTTTTTGGTACGATACCGTTCGGACTGAACATAAAAATGATGCGTTGTTTACGTTTTGCGGTGTTTGCAAAACCGAGACTTGGCAAATTGAGAACAAACGGCAACGCAGCGGCGCTGACTCCCAATTTATGTAAAAATTCGCGGCGGCTGGTTGGCTTATTATTGTGTGTCATGGTTTAGCTGCCCGTGGTGCGTTTGGTGAATCGTTGTTTACTGAAGCGAAAGTGGTACTGATTACCATTTCGCTCAGTAATTTACGAATGTTAAAATTGTTCTCGACTAAGTGTTTCCTTAGCCGTTCTTTTTCGCTTGTTCCGTAAGCAAGAATAGGTTGTTTTATCATATCTTTAAACAGGCGTTCGACAAAAGCTGCCTGTGCTTCAGTGCTTTCTGTAAGGAACTTGCCGAGATCCTGTGCGTTTTTAAAGCTGACCTTTTCTCCATCATTGCGCAGATATGAGCCACTCGCATCTATAGCACGCTTATCTTCAATTTGACGGTAGCGGCCAACAGAATCAAAATGTTCCATGGTAAATCCGAGTGGATTAATCATATCGTGACACGACTGACAATTATTTGGCTTGGTTTGTTTGCTGATGCGTTCTCGTGTTGTCAGATTTGGATTTAAAGACGGTGGTTCAGGAACGACTGAATCAGGAGGTGAGCGTAAGCGGCGCCCTAATAAATTACGGCTAACAAATACACCACGATGAATTGGCGACGTGGTTGCGCTGTAGGCTAATCCAGCCATCAAGAAGGGGTGGGTTAAAATGCCAGCGCGTGGCTGGTCGTTGATGGTGTATTTACCAAAGGGCGCATTTTTATCAGTGGCAACACCATAATACGAGGCTAAGCGACCATTTAAAAAAAGCACATTAGTGGTAAATAATTGACGATAGTCGGAAGTCTCGCTCCAAAGAATATCCTCAACAAATAAATCTAATGATGTTCTTAAATCAGAAACAAGCGCACCATCAAAATCCGGAAATGCTTTCTCATCTTTGCCAAGTCCATGTACTTCATCAACTTTGAGCCAACGATGATAAAAACGACGCATTTTTGCTTTGGTACGTGGATCAGCGAGTAAACGATCCATATGTTTTGCGAGATTTTGCGGTTTTGTTATCCAGCCTTGTTTCGCAGCGTCTAACAAAAAGTTATCTGGCATGGAATCCCACAAACCGTAAGAAATCTTGCTGGCTATAACATAAGGATCTTGTGCATTGCCATTTATACCAATGTATAAAAAGCGAGGTGATTTCATCGTTAGGAGCACGACGGTTTTTATGGCAATTTCTAATGATTCGGCATTTTTAAAATGCTTATCAATGTAGCGGTTACGATCATCATCCGTTAAAGGTTCGCGGAAGGCGCGTTCAGTAAATTGATGTAAAAATTTAATAATTTTATCTTTTGCATCCTTATCTTCCATGCGTGCATTAAAATAACGCCGATCATGATCAATTAAATAATTCGCTACTTCAAAACCCGCTTGTGTCGTGGCCTCATCCCAAGCTTTTGAAATAGTTGCGCCACGTTCATAACCAAGGCTGTTGTCATCGGGAGGAAAAGGTGTTTGGACTACACAGATATGGCTACCGCCATCGGGTGCTAGCCAACGTTCAGCTATAACGCTTTCAGGATGATGTGGTGGCTTCCAGCGTAATTGTACTGCGAAGAGGGTTTCTTTCTTCTCACGAAACGCTTCCACTTTTATATAATAGGAACGACCCGCTAGTAAGTGAATGCGTGCGCTATGACGGGTGTCAGAACCTGAACGCACCCACACATTAATTAATGGCTCGTCGCGATCATTAACCCACATACGCGCACCATTTGGCGTGTCTAAAATAAATTCATATTCACCATCTTCTGGAGCTGTAATGGCACCGCTCCAGCGAACCGCAAAATCATCTTTATTAATTTTGTCAGAAGGTTTGGTTTTATCGAAGCGTACGTCTAATTGCGGCTCAACGGAATCAATAACGCGATTTTTAGCATTATAACCACGACCGTCATTAAAATATTCGGCCTTTAGTCCATTTTTATCAGATAATTTTGCGTAACCACTGAACGATAATAATAAATCAGCAACGGTGTTGTAATATTGGTTAACGGTTAAGCGTGATAGTTCAACGCGTTGCTTATTATTATGCAATTGTGCTTCGAGGGAATAAAAATTATCATAAATGTATTTAGCAACCTGAACCGCATCATCACCTTTGCAGGTTTCGGGTTTTTCTTCTGGCATTTGCCGTTCGATATAGCGCGTTAATGAACTGAGTGATCGATCACCAACGAGAGGATCGCCATATTTATCGCGGACGCCCTCACCATTTTTTCCATGACACGATGCACATTGATCAAGATAAACTTTTTTACCTTTTGCTAATGCTGAATCAGCTGCTGTCGTTACATTGGCACATAAAATAACCATAACGCACACGCGCAACCAGCGTGCGTTGATATGGTGTCGTGCTAAATGATGAGCGGCTCGCAACATGGTGACAGGCATCCTATTTTACGTCATAGTTGACATGGCGCATAGGTAAAAGTTCTACTCCTGAATTGGCATCGTGTTGTTGGTTTTACGACAAACACATCTGCTTAAACGCTACTATTCACAGTGGTTTACATGCTAAGTGTTAAGACCTCAGCACGTGGTTTGCTTCGATATCATTATAACGGCAGCTATCTAATGATGTGACGCCACAACACAGCGCACAGTGACGGTAACAATACCGTGTCATGAGAATGAGAACGGGGTCAGACCTATTCTGCTTTAGCTACTGCTTTAGTTACAGCTTTAGTTACTGATCAACCAACGATTCAAAATATGCCAATAAAGCGGCTAATTCTGCTGGCTGCATGGTATCAACTAAACCGCTTGGCATCATTGAGTGTGCGTCGTTACCACGATTTTTAATAGCACTAGTAGGTAAACGAAATGGTTGACCGTCGACGTTACGAATTTCTATCGCATCTGCACCTTCACTGGTGACGAAACCAGTCAGGCGTTGTCCGTCACGTAATTCGAACCATTGCGTTGCAAATCCTTGCGCAATCTTCGCATTTGGTTTCATAATTGATTCTATAATTTCCGTGCGACTATACTGTTTAGCAATTTCACCTAAATAGGGACCTTTTTGAGGACCTTTATTAGTAGTTGTATGGCAGGTTATGCAACCTTGTCGCAAAAATAATTGTTCTCCTAATTTTGCGTTGCCTTTATCCTCTTTCATCAAATCAACTACTTCATCATAGCCTAATTTTGCTATCATAGTACCTTGTTTTTGCGAGGCAGTTAGATTTTGGTTAGCGGTTTTATTGCTATCATCAGTAACGTTAGCGAGTTCTGTAGATAACCCCTCTATTTTTAATTTATAAAAAATAATTTGTTTTGTAACATGATCAGCCGTATCACCACCTAAGGCCAATAATTTCTTAAATAAATCGGCAATAGGTGCGCTGCCGCTCCACGTTTGACGTGCGTAATAAGGGCCTTGATGATCTGGACGTGTTCCCCACCAATGCTTGCGATTCCATTCAGCTTCTTTGTAATATAAATGCGCTAATGTTGATAGTAATTGCAAACGACGAACCGAAGATGATTTATCAATACGTGCAATTAATTCACTGACGGTTTTATCATCGTGTAAATAGCGAAGCGCCCATAATGCACCATTGACTTGTTCTATGGTGGTAGCGCTATCTAAGGCTGCCAAGCACGGTTCGATAGCGTGCAGGGTAATTAATGTGCGTACTGCTAAATGCGGAATTAAACGGTCAGGACCAATGACATGGTCAGCTACTGCAGTTAATGGAACAATGTGTTGTGCAAATTCTGGATTTCCTAAACGTCCAAGTCCAATGAGCGCTTGCGCACGTACGCGTGGATTTCCACTGTGTAAGCCAGCAACAAAAGGATCGACAGGTACCTGATCTAATTGAGATGTTCGATCAGCAAGTGCGCGTAATGCCCATTCTTGTACTGATTCATCTTTAGTTAGGGCAATTAAGGTTTCATGTGATTTCACACCATCGAGTTGTTTCAGCGTAAAAATTGCAGCAATGCGCGCAGCTAAAAGCGTTTTCTTTTTTGCCAGTGCCGTTAATTCATTGGTGAAAACACCTTTTGCACCACGTCGTACTATCTCACATTGCGCCTGTTGGCGTAAAATGGCACTTGCAGCGGCTAAATGTGTTTTTACTAAATCGGCGTCACTTGCTGTTGTTAATTCAGGAAAGGCACCGGGCTGAGTATTTTCTGGCGTAAAACGAATTAACGCACCAACCGAGTCACCGTTATAAGTAAATACCGCACCGTGCCAGCTGCTCGCATAGAGACGACCGGATCCATCCATATCGATATCGGTTACGCGATCTATGCGCGCCCAGGGTAATTGTTTTGCAGTAAAACCAGCTCCGACATGGGTTAATGGATGTGAATAAATGGTTGATGTGCCCCAATCACAGGTCAGTAATAAATGACTATCATTATGTGGCATATTTGGTTCATCCACAAATAATGTACCAACCGCAGATCCACCGCCGTAATCAGCAAGGGGTTGGATAATATCATCGCTAAATCGTTTATAGAGTGATGGATACCCATACTCACCAGATTGAACCAAATGACTTAAACGACTATTCCAGCCATCACCGTCATTGGTGTTATCCCGAATATAGCCATTTAAATAGGGATCGATGGCAACATCAAAAATATTACGAGTATGCGTGGCATATATTTCAAGTTCACTACCATCAGGGCGCACACGAATTACACCGCCCCCACGCAGTGTTATGGTTGAACCATCGCTGCCGGTAGCATCGGGTATTCCATAATCGCCAATGGCACAATAGATCCACCCATCAATTGCTAAACGAATGCCATTAGCAGTGTGGTCTCCAGAATGTTTTGCTAATCCATAACCAATATTATTGACCAAATCATGTTGGTAATCAGCTTTTCCGTCGCCTGTGGTATCTCGGTAGACGGTTAAAGTAGGAGGGTGCAAACAGAATAATTGTTTACCATCCCACGCTAAACCACGTGGTGAATCAACATTGTCCACGAATGTCGTGAATTTATCTGCGATTCCGTCGTTATCTGTATCTGTTGCACAAACGATTGATCCACGATTTGGTTTTTTATCGATAGAGCCATTTTTATCGATCGCGACAAAAACCGTACCGGTTGGCGTTACGCAAACTTGTACTGGATAACTTATATTTGGCGGTGCCGCAAATAACGTAGCGTTATAGCCATCGGGAATTTTTTTAACAAAATTTCGAATAGACATCGCTCTCGGTATTTCTGGCAAGGTCGCATCTGCGGGACGATCAATAGTTTTAGGAGGTTTTCCTAAATAGCGAAATCGAGCATTGACCCAATTGGCATGATCATTTTTGGTGCCATCGCCACCATCAGTTACCAATAATAAAAGTTGTTTGATGTCTTTTAATATAATTTCACATCTTTTTATTTCACCAGCACCCATCACGTCTGATCGGTATAAAATATTCCCATCACCAATAACAAAAAACTCAACCGTGCCGGTGCCATTTTGTGCGTCATCAATGCCAATTTCACTTGAGAAGCGCACCACTTGACCATCTAATTCAAGCCATAATTCGCTAGTCGCATGGGTACCAAAACCGTTTTGAAAGTGTTTTTTTCCAATAGAAAGCGTTTTACCAGTGACGGATTTATTTGCCTTTGGTGTGCTCCATCCTTGCACCGCTTTTGCTACATCTAAGTCCGATAAATTAATTTCTTCTGCCGCTGGAACAGCGACACAGCACAGCAACGATACCAATAGCACATAAAGCAATTTCATCGACCAACCTCGTGGTGTCTATAAAAGTACGTTTAGGTTGGGAACCCCGTTTCAAGATACGAGTTGTTTACAAGGTCGCTAATTAGCGTGATTGCTCATGTTTTTTAGTTCGCTGGTCCTACCTAGTGCTCCTACGTACCATGATGACATGTGCAGCGGTCCTACGCAGAAATGATACCACATAACTATACCATCAGTGATGCAGATGTTACAAGGCCGTTTTTCTAGAACTATATTCTTAGTGGCCGCTGCTCGCTACCACAGCAACGTGAAGCGCTTTCCATCTGCATGCTTGCTCATAATAGCTGTCTAAAAGGGCCATATTTTGTGCATAGGTGGCGAAAAGAGCTGAAACAACCTGTCGCTTGGAGCTGTCTCTTTATGGACCATTATGATGCGTATGCATAGCGAAGAAATCCAACAACAGATCGATCAGGCCGTGCAGCTCGTACGAGCTGGTGATCGTGATGCGTACCGCACTATTATCGATTTGTGCGAAACGCGATTACGTTTGGTCGTCGCTGGCGTGGTACCAGATGCCAGCATTGTTGAAGACGTGGTGCAGCAGGCGCTCGTTTTAGCCTATACTAAATTGGACACTTATCAAATTGGCACCGGCTTCATGTCCTGGGTTGCGACCATTGCTCGCTATGAAGCACTTAATGAACGACGTCGCTGGTTAGCGGATCGTTCATTACGTCAGCGCTACGCGACAGAGCAACGCATTGAAATTGCGATTGGGTCCGAGCCAGCAGAATTAGACGGTATTGAGCAAGCCACCATTGATAGTTTGCATGATTGTATTGAAGCACTGCAGGGTCGTGCGGCATCGGTGGTCAAAGCGCATTATTTTTCTGATCAAAGTAATGAAGCGATAGCTGATGAACATGGACGTACGCCAGCATGGGTGCGATTAGTTTTACACCGCGCACGGAACGCATTAGCTGACTGTTTGAAATCGAAACACGGAGTTCGGTGTGCAGAACTCTGATAATCAATTAAAATTAGATCAGCTTATAGCTGATTATTTAGGCGGTGCGTGTGATGAAACACAGCAACAATATTTACTTGATTTAATTGAACAAGATCCGCGTGTGGCAACGTATGTTGCTCGTCATGTAGCAATCAATCGTGTCTTATGTGTCATGCAGGATACCACGTCGACCGCTGATCGCGTAATGGCTGCTATTTCAGATCAACAGGCGCATTCACCTACTGAAATTGAGCGTTTAATTGCGGACTATGTTGCTGGTTGTCTCAACGCAGAGGAAAAAATTCACTTATCACGTCTCTGTGAAAATAATCGTGAAGTTGCAGAACTGTTAAATCGTCACTTGCAATTGCATCGCGTCTTACAAGAGGCCAATCAAAAAGAGATTAATGCTAATGTCGTTATGTGTGCGCTACCACAAAAACGCGACTCATCATTAAAAACCCGCGTCTTACAGACTATCGAACGCCGTGAACAAAAACATCGTCGGCGTTCATTGCTACCGTTAGCGACATCAATCATTATGCTATTTATTGTATGGGTGTCCTATAATTTAATAAGTCAACCACTGCAGACAAATAATGGAGCAGTGACGACAGCTGCGGTGGAAGTAAAGAAACAAGAAGTGCCTGTAATGCGTGCGGCTAGTTCTGCTGAATGGCCGAATAATAAAGCTCCTTTTGATGAACAGGGTCAATTAACCACAAATCATGTCGATTTAAGTGCCGGTATTGCAGAAATTGAAATGCCGTCTGGCGCGGTCATGGTTATTCAAGGACCTACATTATTAGAAATTACCGGACATAACAGTGCGCGACTGATGCTTGGTCGCATTACAACGTATGTTCCTCCACGAGCGGTTGGTTTTAGTTTACTCGCAGAAGGTTTAGAAGTCATTGATTTAGGCACGTCTTTTGGCATTAGCCAAGGTTTAGACGGCGTGGCAGATGTTCATGTATTTTCCGGAGCAGTCGAAGCGATTGCCGCTATGGAAAGCAAACACGAACGGCTCCATTTAAAAGCAAACGAAGCAATACGCATTAGTCCACGTGGTGGTAAATGGGAACGCGTACCATGTGACGCGGAGCGTTTTGTATTTAGTTTACGTCCGCAGAATTTAGCGCTCGATTTAGCAGATATTATTGCGGGCGGTGATGGTTTTGGCAGTGGTGTTGCCGATGGCCTTGATCCAACAACGGGACGTTTGATGAGTGCGCCTGCTTATGGTTACGGAGTTGGGGATGGCATGTATCATCCCGTTGAATCACTGATGACCATTGAT
>JAHEDF010000590.1 GCA_024641365.1 Planctomycetota bacterium
ACCGCCAAACCCAGATGAACCACTCGCCATTTTGGACGACTTTAATAAAGGTGCCGGTAAACATAATTGGATTGATGGTATTGGTCTACCAAAATCAAATCCCGCATGGACATTAATTTCATCCGATGAAGAAAATGTAGTCTTAGGTTACACCAATGAAGCAAATAAAATAACCTATCGTTTAGCTTACCATTTACCAAAAGGTGCGTTAGCTTTACGCTCATCATTGACTGTCGAAAATCATGGCGATGCCGATTTTAATATTTTACCGCATATTTATCCATTAAATGGTGTTCACCAGGATGATTTAAAACAAGACAAAGCGTATTTGGCATTTGTCTATCATGCCGGAGAGCCAAGTAGAAAAATACAATCGTTATCATTACCACCAATCGCAGGACCAGCAACAGAAGTACCAGCTGATCAATTAAATTATGTTTGCTTAAAGAGTCGCTTCTTTGGTGCATTATGGCATCCACAGTTATTTCGCATTAGCGATATTAATGAAAAAGCCATTGAGACTGCGCCAGCACCGGCAGAGGCCGGCGGACCGAATACCGAAGCTGGCGGACCAGGCGCTGAGGCTGGTGGACCAGGATCACAAAAAAATATCGTCGCTGCTGGTCCACGCGGCAATTTCCAAGTATACGGACACGGTTACTTGGACCGCAATCAAGCCCATCAGGCCTATGTTGACGTCGCTTATTATGGCCCAGCGAGTGGTGACATCACCATTAAACCACAACAAAAAATGGACATCGCCTGGACATTAACTGTAGCCAGCATGAAAAAAGCACACCTCGAAATAATTGGTGACCTCGCGGCAAAAGTCGAATATTCCGATGGCTATTATCGCTTCTTTGGTTCATTGGCTTGGCTTATTACGGTATCGCTCGACGCATTAATATTAGTCGTTGTTAATTATGGCTTAGCCGTAGTTGTGCTCACCTTCCTTATTAAATTATTACTGCATCGTACGACCTTTAAACAACACGAAAGTATGATGAAGATGCAAAAGCTCGCGCCAGATTTAAAGCTGTTGCAAGAAACCTATAAAAATGACAAACAAAAATTAGCGCAAAAACAAATGGAGCTGTGGAAAAAACATGGCGTTAATCCATTAGGCGGTTGTTTACCAATCTTGATTCAAATTCCTATTTTCACCGCTTTATATTTGGCATTCTGTCACAGCGCTGATATGCGTGGCCATGGTTTCTTATGGGTTAATGATCTGACCTTACCCGATCAATTAATTGGTTTTATGGTTAGTGGCTGGACTATTTCAATTAATCCGTTGCCACTCATTTATATCGCGGTCAGTGTGTGGATGAGTTTAATGCAAAAAATGCCGGAAGGCGGCGATCCACAACAAGCACAGATGATGAAAATGATGCGCTGGTTACCGGTCGTGTTCGGTATTATTTTCTATAATTTCCCCTCCGGCTTGGTGCTGTACTTCACCGTTAATGCGGTGTTGTCGACCATCGAAATAAAAATGGTACGCAGAAAATTGGGCATGACCTGATAGCAGGTTAATTAACCGCAGAGGGCGCAGAGAGCGCAGAGGTCATCTGTCACTCGTTTGAACAATGAAAGCCACGCTTCATTGACATTTAACGGGAGTGTAAAGCTGTCAGCGCCTTCCTTTAACAATCGCTGCGCTCTCTGCGCTCTCTGCGCCCTCTGCGGTTAATAATTCTTTTACCGTTTAATTCTTAAAACCGCCGAATGGCATTGCATCCAATTGTATGGATAGGAAAGTCCGACTTGTGGCCACTTCTCCTACTCAAACAACTCAGCTTGCACCGACCATAGTCGCATGTGCAACGGCGACAGGCAGCACATCTGCTCTCCTGCGTCTCAGCGGTCCACGTGCAATTGCAATTGCCACATCAGCAGGACTCCACTTCGCTGAACCGTGGCATGTCGTCAACGACTCATGGACATTAGCAACCGGTGCCTGTCCCTATCGTTTACTCTGCGCACATGGACCAAAAAGTTTTACCGGATTTGATTGTATAGAAATTACCATACCCGGTTCAATTGATGTGGTCGATTTATGTATTCAAAAATTATTGAGCGCTGGCGCTGAAATGGCTACTCCAGGTGCGTTCACACGTCAGGCATTAGCTAATGGTCGCTTATCGCTTGATCGTGCAGAGGCTATTTTAGCCATCACTCATGCCGCATCAGCGGCCGCGGCAACACAAGCCGTCGCGCGCCTACGCGCAAAATTAAGCGACGATTTAGCACACGTTCGTGATCGTTTATTATATGCCCGCGCACTCACTGAAGCCGGACTCGATTTTATTGAGGAGGATGATGTCCGCGCTTATGACCCAATAAAATTGCGACAAGAATTATGTGATTTACATGATATTATCAGTCGTTGGCTGACCGTTGCGAATACTGATAGCGGCGAACCTATGGTATGTTTAGTCGGCCCAGCCAATGCAGGAAAATCAGCTCTCTTTAATCGACTTACTGGCGGACAAGCATTAGTGACACCCATTGCTGGCACCACACGCGATTGGCTTGATGGTACGTGGCGCATTGGTGATCGCACGG
>JAHEDF010000126.1 GCA_024641365.1 Planctomycetota bacterium
CCTTCATCATAAGCATTGATGATTGCTAAATTATGCTTGTAGGCAACTGCAGTGAAACTGTTGTTACTTTGAATAATACCACGAATGGGTGCTGCATTTTCTTTTTTAGGCAATTGGACTTTAAATGTGGTATCTTTTTCGCCATCTTTGGTTTTGACTTTAAATGTGAACGATACCGTTTCCCATTCCATTGGCTGATCTGCTGCAGGGAGCAGGTACGAGGCCGCAAAACACAGCGCGAAGCACATACTTAATAGGCGATGACGCATAAACTTCTCCAGTGGGACTTTGGTGTGAGGGCATATGCCCAGGGTTTGTGCACTCATTTTGGCTTCATTGCCAAAATGAGCCCTGGTTGCGAAAGTATGACCAATTTTGCTAATGGAATAGACAATTTCGGTCTCTTTTTGGACAGCCAAACCCTTAACTGGTCAAGGTGAAGATATAATGAGGGCCGTGAGGCTGGCTTACTGTATCGCACACAGGCGTTGGCTGTAGACGAGTACAGGTACCAGTTACTTACTTCTTAATCGTATCGGCACCTTGAGCCGAATTTTGACGGTCGTACTCCTTTATATAATTTTCGATACTAATTAAATTTGGTGCCTGGGTTTTCTTCATGAATTCATAAGCAGCCATTATCGACTTCTTGTCTCTACTGCTGCCTTGTTTTTCAACCCGTTTATAAAATTCTTCAATATCAGGAAAGAATTCTTTCATTGCATTGCCATAGGGTTGAAGCGCTGGGATACCACCTAAGCCACGAGCCCAAGCTCCCCAGGCTGGCGTACGCAGCACATAAGGCGCACCAACTTCTAAGCCCTCTTTGATATTGTGTTCTGCCATTAATTTAACGCCATTAACGCGCACGCCCCCTGCAAACATAACACCACTTGGAGCTGGATATTTAACCGCATAATAAATAGCTCCCCATAATTGTTTCAAATCGTCTTCGGTTAAATTATCATATACACTTGAAACGGTACTACGTGCTGCGCCATTTGGATTTTGTAATATCGATTTAATAGCTGGGATAAGTAATGTGCGGTCTAATTGATCAATCCCTTTGCCACCAGGGAAAAAACCCGTGAAGTCATTGGTCCGCCCATCTCCAAAAAGCAGACTGCCTATTTCATTATGCAATTTGCGCGTTGGGTCTTGCTCGGGTTCGTACGTCGCGGCTAGTTTCAAAAGAGCCGGTGTCGTTTTTCGCACCGCTTCGCCAAGACCGTTTAATTTTTCTCCTTTTTTCGGTAATTTCAAAGAATTAACGATGTAATAACGATAGGTTAAGTCCTTATCGTTTTTTAATTTATCAATCATGACATCAACCGCTTCTTCCGACTGACGTCCAGCAAATTCTAAACCAACGCAGGCACCAAAACGGCTATAACGGTTTGGACTGTCAAGCATACTAATTAATTCTTTTACCACATTGTCTTCGCGATTACCAAGTTCTTTGGCTGCTAGATTACGAACTACCAACGACCAATTGCCTAATTCTGTTAATAATTCTTTGGTTGATAAGTCTATTGCACGAAAAGTAGCAGCGGCCTCCAGCTTTTTTAAATCATTACCAACAATTGGCGGAACATGTGAATTGCCTTTGAGGCCTGTAATATACAGCACCTGACGTGGGAGACAGTGTTGTAATAAGCGAGATCCTGTAGTTGACCAATTTTTATATTTACCGTGTTCCTGAGAGCCTAATTGAAATTGATAAACACCATCACCACCTGGTAAGCGTTCTAACTCCGTGTGAAATCGAGTGCGCTTAATAAATGATTGCGCGGCTTCAGGGCCTCCGCGAGCTGCTGCCAATGCCCCCCATTGCCAGGAAAAGAAATTTCCTGTGTGTCCATCTTCACGTTGATTATAGGAGGCAATGGTCATGCGTGTAAAAAAGTCCGCCGCCTCTTTATCGCCAACTAAATCAAATAATATAGCTGCTTGAGAATTCTTCCCATTATTATCATGACGTTCTGCTGCTGGATGATCACCGTAGGGAATTGTGCCTTTATCAACATACCAATGGAAAAAATTCAACGAACGCTTTACCGCTTCATCAATTTCCTGTTTTTTAATGCCGCATTTTTTTGCTAACACGAGTGAAATCGCACAGGTCAAACTACATGAATTCATAGCGCCATAGGCACACGCTGGTCCGTATAATCCATTTATTTTAACATCAGCCATGCCATGGCTCCACGTACCAACACCGCTTTGTCCCAATGACATATACATGGATAGAGCTTCAATTCCTGGAAGGACCGCCTCGTCTTTTGTTAGTAAATAATATTCGGTCAGTAAAATATTACGGTAACCCGCATGCCACGTTCCGAGTCCCTTGTCACCCATAACATCTAAGCCAATACATTGGTTTGCCAAAGCGCGGGCAAATTCACGAACCTCAGCAATGTATTTTTCTTCGCCGGTAGCTAACAATCCCAACGCATCTATTGCAGCATCAATTCCCCCGTCAACTGATTGAGTTCCTTTTTTACTCGTTCCAAAAAATCCTTTTTTGACAATAGCTTGTGCTGCCGCATCAATTATTTTTTTTGTTTTATCACAATCCCAGGGCGAGGTGTTGCTGTAAGACCCCAACACTGGCAAGGTCATTGTTGCTGTAATAGCTTTTCCCTTGCGCCAGACATTCAGTACTAATTTTCCGTTATGCTCTTTTTTCTCTGCTTCGGTAATCGCTTCAGCTAAAGATTTGCGCGCATCAGCAGAGAATTTTGTGGCACTATTTTTTGCGCTCTCAACTAACGGTGAAATCACACCAAGAATAACATCTTTTTCTTGTAACACGCCATCCGCTGGAGTTCCCTTGGTCACACTCTTAATTAAAATCATGCGCGTCTGATTCGTTGGATCACTTGAGCGCGTATGCCAAAAATAACCAACGGCACCCGTGGAACCTAATGCCCAATAATTAAGACCCGTTTCAAGGGTTTCACCTTTCGTATAATCTGGTTCAGTTGGTTTGGCCTTTTCCGCTCCCTGTATCTGTCCCATAGCGATAAAAGCCGACAATATGACACAGAGAAATGTCGATTTTTGTGCGGTTAAATGTTGTGGTAAAACCCATAATCGGTGATTCATGATGTACCTGCCTGTGTGTGAATGATGGGGTAGAACAACCACTCCCGAAACATTACGTCGAAGTCTACTTTCAATACGATTGCAGCCTGCTAAAAGTGCGACAATAAGGGCACGAATACCGCCACTCTTAGCATATCACATCTTGCAACAGATCACAATGAAAGGGTCTATTTCTGAGCTCTGCAAAAGAACAACGACTCTATCCGCGACTCGCTTTACCACGTTGGGACATTACACGAAAATGTGGTGAAATTTTAGACCGCGATAACACCATGGCCTGGGACGTTTGTGAACCAGCTTTTGAAGCGGGCATCAACCAACTTGCGATTTTAAATCGCCCCGAATTTGTACGCTCAGAACCCTATTTACGACCAGATAGTCATTTATTAGTGCTCCAGCTACAAGGCGAAACGGGTATGAGCGTCGCCGATAAAATGGCCTGGCTAACAATGGGTGATATGGCATGTGTTCCTGCTGGTACACCATTTACACACACCGGAAAACCGAAAAACCCTTTCAGCTATATCTATATTACTATTGCAGATACGAAACGCTGGCATGGATTACGTGACCGTGGTGCGTGGGTTCGACCTTATGAATCGGCCGATTATTTATATGTGTTGGTAAGACGATTATTGGATGCTCATTTATCACGTAATATTGTTGCACTGGAACACGCGAATCGCGATTCTTATGCGCTGGCTGATTTATTGCTCAGAGAAACGCGTATGGCTTCAAAGCAGGATACGCCTGTCTCGCTTGCGTTACGTGATTTAATGGAACAAATCAGAACAAAACCAGAAGCCAGATGGAATAATGTTGATATGGCCTCGTCGGTCAAAATGTCAGAGCGAACTTTTTTACGGGTCTTTCGCCAAGAATTTGGCACCTCACCTAAAACCATGGTCATCAAACAACGCATGATTATAGCGCGACAATTATTAGAATATACTGATGACCCTATTAAACAAATTGCCAGTGACCTTGGCTATACCAACCGTCGCACCTTTACGGCTTTATTTTCTTCTTATACAGGTGTCACTCCAGAAGAGTTTAGGCGTAAGGTATTAACAAACCGTCCATAATTCGTCTAGACTTAGATAATGTTTCCTCTTTAGCGATCTAGACAAATACGTAGAAAATTATTCTTCTGTGAAAATAAATTATGTTAAAGAATAACTTTAATGATTAAGTTATTGTCGGCCATCAAGAAATTGTGGTTGACCCCATGCGTAGTACTCTTCCCACCCTTCGGTTGGGTGTTGGCGGGTATAGACTATTTTGGGGCGAATATACATGTCTGATTTTTTCCCGCTGTAGCGTGCTGTAAGTGCGCGATCGGTACTTAGTACAGCTCCGTCCTTGCTGATCCATTCAATACGGAATCCTTCTATGCCTTCTTGAATTTTTCGTCCACGTAAAATTGGTGATTTTAATTCGTCCATCGTCTTCTTTAAATCAATAGAAACCGAATAACCATCGCTATCAAATTGGCAAGTTTCCAAGAATACGCCGCTACTCGAATAAAAATGTCCATCAACCATCGCCTTGGTTATGGCATCTGAATGTAATTGTGCTGCCTGTACCATAACCCAACCGCGACCAGGATTACTGGCTGATGGTTTAATGCTTTCTGCCTTAAATTGATGCGCATCATCTGATGACACTCCATAGAGCACTCTTCCGCGAGTTAATGAAAAATCCCACATATTTTCGGTCGATGGATGTTTATCATCACCAAAATTTTGTACGGTAGGATGCCCATTATACAGCTCAAATAATCGCAGGCTCTTTACCTCGTGTATATCTTCTCTCACTACTACCCAATGAAAATTGGGGTGATTGAGAATCATCTCACCACCCTGCTCTCGTGTTCGATCTACCTGCGATGCAATAATTTTTTTAACGGTAATGTCTTTGGGATATTTCTCCGTTTTTACTAATCCCTTCACGTTCATACACGTGCTATGGACTTTTTCCGTTAATTCGATGCCAGGAATTAAAATAAAATCGTCGCGCCGGTTTCCTTCGATAGTCACAGTAGTTGGGTCAATAAAATGATTATGTTCACTAAGGATTAAAAAATTATAGCCTTTATCATGATACCATTTGGCAACCACATTCGGAGCGGAGTCCGCATGCCCACATATCACTGTATGGGTGTGGGTATTACCACGAAACCATTGAAGCTTCTCTTGTCCAAAAGCAAAACTCCCCGTTAACAACACCAATGCGGTAGATGCGGCAATTAATTTTGCGTCATTCAACATGGTGATATCCCTCTATGGTTAATGAGTGTATCTTTTCTGCGCTCTCTTAATACTGCATCGAACGTTTTTCGTTGTTTAGCGCTTTTTTTAATCGCAGATATGATACAAATAACCATACCAAGTTAAACACATTGTCACGCGTCATGCACATTCAGCCATCTCCGTGGATGAAGTTTCTTATAGCCGCTTACATATGGCCAAATCTACAGCGTGTTACTTTTTAAAATATATAATTCATACCTATTACCATGTAAGAACTCTTAATTAATTGCTCTTTTTAATAAAATCAAAGTAACCTAAACTTTTTCCTTGGTGTTGCGTTTTTTCGACCACGGTACCACTGCGATCATAGTAAATCACATCGCATGTATCTACCGTATTATCCGCTTTCATAATTGAGACCGTTAACACCCATGCTTTTTTATTTGTGATATTGTTATAATCCGGAGGAATAAATGAGCATGCAATAGTTTTGCCAACTGTGCCTGACATAATAATCGCATTGTGAACAAGCTCATCGGGCATTTTAAATAATTCATTGATAAGTATATCTAATTCTTCTCGGCTCTCAAATTTATCAACATCAAAATAAACGCTACCTAATGCGACTGATGCATTGAACTTCTCAGAAATAGCTTGTGGGAGACTTTGGCGAAAGGTTGCAATCTGACTGTGTAATTTTTCATTGACCATTTCTTGGTTAATCATTTTTTTAATGGCTGGAGCCGCCATGACGATGACCCCTGAAATTAGTGCGATAACTGCCACGCTTACCAGCAATAAGAAGAGTGGTTTTTTATCTTTCATACGAGTACTCCGTTATGCCTCTACTTCATTTATAAACACGTCGTAAAGCTTGTGATTATGACGCCATTCGCACGAACAATCTTTCACACCAATGCATAATTTTTGTGGAACCATTCGTTTAGTGCAAAAACTCGTTCATGAACCAAAGGAATGGTAAGTAATTAAACCCTTCTTTGCTTTAAAACTATTTTTTGAATACGTTGCTCGACAAGCATCAAATAAAAAAGCGGTGGGATAACCACCGCTTCGTCTTTATTTAATACAAAAGAAAATTACTTACCCGGCCCAATATTGGCATTAGTGGTGCCTTTACCAAAACCATCACCACAGCAATAGGGATTATAATTATGGCTATTTAATCCACCGTTAACCTTTAAGGTATTTGGATTAACTGTAGTCCCTGCGCCGGTAGTTGAATGTGGGCGGCGATCCGTGTCACTAATATCAACGCGAAATGCTCGTTGAGTTACCCCAGGAGCATAAGGCGAATTAGTAAAGCCGGATACTTTAGGGCCCGCTAAAACAGTATTTGGACCAACAGGGCGTTCATAATCAGACATTTTCGCAACTGGTTGCAAATCAGCTATGCCATTCGATTTAATCGCAGGTTCTTTGTACCTGACCATCGGAGTTGGTTTAAATTTTTGATAGGGATGCTGGCATTCAACCCGAGCACGATGTGTTGCATCAATATCTGGCGGAAGTGCTGGTAATTCTATGACTTCACGGTCACCGTTCCAAGCAACTGCCTCAACGGTAAATGAGGAATCAATATCGGTTGGGATGTAACGCGTCTGGTAATACAGACCGCCATCACAGCCAGCCAATAAGGCCACTACCGGAGCAAGGAACAAGAGACGACGCATAGTTCGAGATGCTGGCCTCTAGGTCACGACCTGCCATGAGGTTTTAGGGGCAGAGGACCTGGGTGTGGGGTTCAGTTTGCATGCAACTCAGCGCTGGCAGTTCGCTCGTCTTTCTCATCGTAAGTTACTATAAAGTATATATTTATACATTTTTTTCACTATTGTTACCGCCACCAATAGGCCAGCACATGCTTACTCCAGTTCGCCGCCAACAATCGGTTGTTAGCAACCAACGTTCTGAGGAATCTATAAATTGAGGACAGAACCTGCAGATACGCGTGCGGCAAATTCCTTGCTGTCCCAGCTACGGGCGCTTTGCGTAAGCCGCTAGTGTCCTATTGTCCCACGCATGGTCGATGACGCAGTCCTTCGCACGGTTAAACTGTCAAAAGTGTATGCCGATTTTTGGGGACGCCCCAAAGTCGCTGCGCTCACTGAATTGGATTTACACGTCCAACCCGGAGAAGTATTTGGCTTATTGGGGCCTAATGGTTCAGGGAAAACAACGACTATTAAATTATTACTAGGACTAATTCGTCCAACACGTGGCGATGCATTTGTATTTGGTCGTGATCCAGGTGATTTAGCAGTAAAACATCGCATTGGTTATCTGCCTGAAGAAACCTATCTCTACCGATTTTTAAATGCCGAAGAAACGCTCGCCTTTTTTGGTCGACTTTTTCGTTTGCCTGCGCCACTGATTAAAAAACGTACTGACGAATTAATTGAATTAGTTGGTTTAGGTCATGCCAGACGTCGTCGTTTAGGTGAATACAGTAAAGGCATGGCACGTCGCTTGGGTTTGGCGCAAGCACTGATTAATGATCCTGACTTAGTTATTTTAGACGAACCAACCTCAGGCTTAGATCCACTTGGATCTGCAGAAGTTAAAGAATTAATTATCCGCTTAAAGCAAGCTGGTAAAACCGTTTTGTTATGCAGTCATTTATTAGCCGATGTAGAAGATTTATGTGACCGCATTGCTATTTTACATCACGGCGTGTTACGAGAATGTGGCCGCGTTGATGAACTATTACAAACCGATGATCGCATTACCGTTGAATTACAACGCGGTGATGAGGCCGCATTAGCCGCAGTCAAACAAGCCGCCGGCACCGCATTATTATCAGTCTCGCCACCCAAAGAACGACTGGAAGCACATTTTAGGCGCATCATCGCGCAAGCGAAAAATAATAACGCTGCACCAGTAAAAGAAAATAAAGACGTGACCGAGAAATGAGTTTTCTCCAGTTCTTAACCTACCCACCGTATTTACAAGACTTCCGGACTTCCGGACTTCCGGACTTCCGGAGATTGCGAAGCAATCCCATATGATGGCCTGGCTATCCAATGTGCGTGTGCTTGCGGGATTAACCGTGCTTGATGCCATGCGGCAGCGATTATGGTTATTATTTGTTTTAGCAGCAGGCATTGTCATTGGGGTACTTCCTGGTTTATCCGCAGTCGATGATAGTGCTCGCTTTAAACTCGCGGTTGTTGCTATGACTGGGGCTATTGGATTTGTTGTCGTTATGCTGGCTATCTTAGTTGCGGCTGCAGGACTACGTCGTGATATCGATGCAAAAATCGGATTTTTATTATTTGCAAAACCGCTCCGCACCTCTGCTTATTTAACTGGTCGTTGGGCAGGTGTGCAAATTGGTTTAGCAATTGGTTTAATCGTTTTAGGAATCATCAGTTCAATCGTTCTTGCATGGCAATTTCAAGGATTGCCATCTATGCGTGCGGTTAATCGCGCCGTGTCGTGGGAACAAGTTGGTTCCTTTGGACAACAAATTGCCATTGATGAACGGAAATCACGTTTCCAATTAACCGGCGCTCCAGGAAATGGTATTCGGTGGTTTTTTACCGATTTACCAACCAGTGGAGTTGATGAGCGTGGTTTAGAAGTATTAATTCGCGTGGGTGTGCGCGGTTTTGATCAGAATGAACCGGCATTAGATGCATTAGCACAAATCACCGTGAGCGGCGTTGCTGGAAAACCGCCGCTGATTTTATCACTCGATCCAGAAAGTCCGTATGGGCATTCTCGTGGTGGCACCGCTACACCAGTTGGCCAAGTGGTGGTGCGTGATCGTGACGAAACACGTGATGATTTAGCGCAGGATTATGTGCGCTTACGTTTACCCGTTGATGCTGTCGCACCGGACGGAACCGCCTCCATAGTACTGACGCGCTTAGAAGCTCGTTCAGCAATTAGCGTTGCGCGCGATTCGAGCGCATTAATTGCTGTCGACGGCGGAAATTTTATTAGTAATTTAGGGCGCGCCTTTTTAGTCATTTTAGCCAGCCCCAGTTTATTAACTGCTTTTACGCTATCTATTGCAGCGGTTACTAATTTAGGTGTCGCTACACTCG
>JAHEDF010000127.1 GCA_024641365.1 Planctomycetota bacterium
TTAAAATCTGCTGGTTATGCAACTGCATTATGTGGGAAATGGGGATTGGGTGAAAATGGTACTTCTGGGCATCCGAATAAAAAAGGGTTTGATTACTTTTATGGATATCTCAATCAACGACATGCGCACAATTACTATCCGCCTTTTTTGTTTCGTAATGAAGAACTGGTAAAATTAAATAATGTGCCTGATGATGATCCAAAAGCCAATGATGAAACTGGTGCTGGTTGGGCCAAAGTGCGCGTCGATTATTCACATGATTTAGTCATGAATGAAGCAACTATGTGGCTTAAATCGAATGCTAAGAAACCATTCTTTCTCTATCTCGCACTGACTATCCCACATGCCAACAATGAAGGATCACGTGGTACCAAAAATGGCCAAGAAGTGCCTGATTATGGTGACTACGCAAACAAACCTTGGCCAGATCCTGATAAGGGCCAAGCTGCTATGATCAGTCGTATGGATCGTGATATTGGTCGTTTATTTACCTTACTCAAAGAACTTGGCGTCGATGATAATACCTTGGTTATTTTTACCTCTGACAATGGTCATCATAAAGAAGGTAATAATAATCCAGAATTATTTGATGCGAATGGCCCACTGCGTGGCATGAAACGCGATTTATATGAAGGCGGTATTCGTGAACCAACTATTGTTCGCTGGCCTGGAAAAGCACCGGCTGGAACCACCAGTGAGTATGTTGGTAGCTTTGCCGATATCATGCCCACCGTCTGTGAATTAGCAGGCGTGGATACACCTGAAACAGATGGCCTCAGTATGGTACCCGTGCTGACTGGTAAAAATACGGAACAAAAAACTCATACGTATTTATATTGGGAATTTTATGAACAGGGCTCTAAACAAGCCGTGCGTTTTGGAAATTATAAAGCCATTCGTAAGCCTATGGTTACTGGTAAAATGGAACTCTATGATTTAACTACTGATATCGGTGAAGAAAAAGACATTAGTGCACAACATCCTGAATTGGTAGATAAAGCTGCCGCTTTTATGGCAGAAGCCCATATACCAAATCCAAATTGGAAAGTTCCCACTAAAGGTAAATAAAAGCCATTTATAATATTTATTATATAAATCATCCTTTCAATAAATACTTATCGTCTGTATGGCGATAGGTATTTTTGCAATTCTCTTTAAAGTTATTTACAACGATCCCTAATGCCGGTATTTTTATTTACTTGCTTTTCGTTTTTTCCTTTTTTTCTGTGTCTTTGGGTTATTGTTCTTTGGCGTCGTCTCAGGCGTTTTGGTCCACAAAGCCAAACAGGTACCCACAAAAATCATCGTGCTACCACCATATAATAACCACGGCGTCACTTGCCGGTACCAGGCCACTAACTCACGCCCATCCGTTGTTGACCACATAACCCATGAACGAACAGCACCCATCGCGCCAGTGTCTAGCTGCTCTGTTAGTTGTCGCTGAATATACAAACCACGCGCAAGCGCTATCGAGCCCACTATAAGCAAGGTCAAGATAATACTGATACGCCACACGCTTGTGAATATGGCTGCTTTTTAAGCCGCTTCATCAATCTTTCTTAGTGAGCTTCGTCAGGTGTATCCGTGCGTCTGGTTTTTGGTGCTTTGTCTAATCGAACAGCGGTTAATACTAAAAAAACAGGAAATTCTTTCGCTGCTCGATCCTCAGCACCAAATTTCGGGCCACGGCTACCGCGACGATGGCTACATAATTCAGCACAACCAATAACGCCAAATCCACTTTTACCCATTATATTTAAGTAAGCATTAAGTGGACGATGAAAGCTGGTCGTACTACTGGTATCGTTTTCCTGACCTGGATGGGTACGAATAGGTAAGGATAATGGCGTCATATAACCTTCAATACGCCGATATTGGACACCCATATTTTCATCAAAACCCCACATAGTACGTTTAGGGATGCGAAAACATGGGTGGGTTAATACAATTACGACACGACCACCTGGGCGTAGCACTCGAAATAATCCGCCAAATACTGAATCAATATGATCGATATCTTGCAGCGCTAAAACTATAGCAGCATGATCAAATTCATGTCCTTTAAAAAGCACGCCTAAACGGCGAGCATCACCAACTTGATAGCGCTCCTTATTACTTGCTCGTTTAGTTGCTGCTTCAATTAGACTTGGACTCGCATCAATGCCTGTCACATATAATCCTGCCGCGCTCGCAACACGCCCAAGGACGCCTTGTCCACAACAGACATCCAATATTTTTTGCCCAGGCGAAGCTGCCAGTTGGTCCATTACGGCAGGTAAGATTAAGCGACTATGAAAATCGTCACCATGTTCGCCATGCAGCGTATCGTACCACGCTGCTTGTTGTTCCCATGCAGTACTTGCTGCGGGTTCAGATAACGCTCGTTCCTTTAGACGTGCTGATCGTTGCTCTGCGCGAAGTTTAAGGCCTTCCTCTACACGTGGCGATACCCGTACTTTGCCATCTTCGTCACGGGTACGACGCTGACGTTTTTCGTAATTTCGTTTTGGGAATTGATTCGGCATGGTGACTAGTCTGTCGCCTTTGTAAGCAAAAAAAATCGAAGTTTTTTATCGCTCATTGAGACCCAATTTTAACCCAATTCACATTGGTTATTTGATAAAAGCGAGAGCAACAGCACCACCTAGTACAGTCGTTCCGATTAATCGTAAGCCATGTACCCATTTCGGCAGCGGCTCTAACGCCATTGCCATCCATCTATCTAAGGCCAGTACCATTAATACCGACATCATACCACGAAAGGCAATGACAATATTTACCTCTGCGACACCAATTGCCGGATTGGGAGCAACCGCAAAAGCCGTGGTCATACATATGAGGAAGCATGCAAAAACGACTCCTAAACCCATGGCGCCAAAACGTGCTTGCCAAGGTCGCTTATGACGTTGAGCAACAACCGATAGAGCAGGAGCTATGCCCATACACATACACCAACCCGCCATAACGGCAGCAATCGCTGCTGTATTTTGCGCATCAACATTTTTAACCGCGCTCGCCGCACATACATCCGATCCAACCATAAAAAATACTGCAATCCACATCCCTAAAAATGCTAAATAGGGATGCGGTGCATTTTTATGAGGCCGTGGTGGTACAATGCCAGTGAGTGCAAGGCCAAGTGTCGCTAATAAACTAGCATAAATAATTTTATCGCTAAGAGACTGTCCCATTATTAAAGGAATTACGCCTACTAATACTAAGGGTTTTGCCCCGCTAATTGGAATTAATAAAGATGCATCTCCCCATGAGAGTGCTTTGTTTGCTGCAACATGTGCAAGAGATCCACATAACCCGGCAAAAATCACCCATGTCCACGGTAATGCTGGCATGCCCATTATCATGTACGCAATAAAACCACAGGCTGATGTTGCCCATAACCCCCAGCGCCATACTTCAATCCATGGCATATTATAGCGTGCCATTAATACTTTATTACCGACAAAAAACCCTGCCGATAAAAAGGTTGCTAAAATCGCGAACAGCAAATGCATGCTGGAGCCTCTGCCTCTGTTGTATTGCATCGTAACGGCAGAGGCACCGTAGAATGGAGGATACTGTGAAATTACTTGGCAGCGGTCAATGCTGCTACCATAGCTTCGGCGGTAATACTCCAATGGGTAGCCGACCATTTTACTTGTCCATTGGACAACAAAAATAATTGCGGACTTTGATGGACATATTTTAATTTAGTTGAAATCATATTTGAAAGCGGGCGGTTCTCTTGAATGACTACCATACCAACTTTTTGGTCCGGATGTAATGAGAGAAATTGTTGTACTTGATCATACGCTTGATGCGAAACACCACAGGCATTTGAATGTTTATATATCCATGTAAGCCCAGGAGTTGCCAGCATGGCTTCGACATCAGCTGCATTGTGTAATTGCTGTGGCATGCGTGTTTGTACTTCTTATTTCCAAATGGCGAGCGAACGATGGATGTAGTAAAAAAAAATCATTCAGCAATGTTACTTGAAGAAACCCTCTCCAAGAACATGTACGATTTATACAATCATTTCTATCGCATGTTGTTGTCGTATTTGCTTACACTGAACCAAACAATAGGACAAATGGTCCAAAAAACCTTTATTCGACCGGATTAGGTGTCGTTGGTCGGCTAATGCGAAATTGCACGGACCCTTTTATACCATTGGCAGATAAAACACCAGGTAACTGCACATCGGCATCAAGCGGTAAGAAATATCCGTCCACGGTTTTTACACCTTTACTATCGACATCAGCGGTAAATGTCACAGCACACTCGCCTTTTATGAGCCCTGCTTTTATTGGCATGAATGTATTTAACCATTCTAAATCTGCATGATCAACTACACCTATAACTGTCCCATTTTGCTCTTTTGCCGAGAAACGGCCACGCAATCCTGCGCTAAATCCATCAATTAATGGACTTCCTTTTTCATCGGTGGCGCGCACAAGAATATTTTCAGCTAATACCACTCCATTACTAATTATTATCTGCGCATTAAATCGGGGGCGCCGACGCGCTAAATCATGCCAGTTTCCAGGCAAACGAATATCGCCACTGGTAATACGGCCAACACTATGCAGTGCTATACGTTGTGGATAAAAGGAAACGACACCACTTAATTCGGTGTCAAACGAGCGCATGACATCGGTAATACCAACATTATTCAACGTTAGCTGCTTGACATTTGCCCGCAGGACTGAGTCCTGCATTTCAAAATCACTCTTTAATTTTATTTTTCCAGATAAGTCAGGTAATGCTTCTGGTCCTTTGAGTCGCACAACTAATGCTTCTGCATTCTCTACATCTACAACTAATGATCCTTTCCCTTCTTTGCTCTCTACCTGCATGGTTCCAATACTTGGTAATTGCACTCGCGCGGTGACACTTCCATCCGGTGGTAAACGAATATCAACTTTACCATTAATAGTTCCTAATGCCCACCCAGTCCAAATTAAACGACCTTGCTCAATGGTTGCTGAAAAATTTCGTAAACCTTCATCCATGACAACGGCATGCAAATCAGTCGCATTCCCTGCTGCCAAATTAATTATTTCTGGAACAAAAGATTGTAAGAGCGGTAATGAAATATTTGTCCCGTGAACCACTAACGGCCATGTTGGGCCCCAAGAAATAGTCGACTGAACATTCTTTTCTTTATCTGCGATGGTTAAACCTAATTTCCAACCATCTGATACCGACGTCGCGACGAGGTCAGCGGTTGGCATCACGGCAAGAATAGCCGTTGTAGGAATTATTTCCGGTATTGGGATACGTGGTCCAGGGGTCCATTGATTCGCACGTATACGCGCAATATCATTAACAATATCAATATGGGCCTGGCCATTAAATGTGCCTAATTCGTCATCAGTAACTACGGCATTTTCAATGACGACTTTTTTACTATCAACATATAATTTACCATCACCCCGGCCGGTTTTCCATTTTGCTTTTGCTTGACCGTTAAAAATTTCCCATTCTTTATTAGCAATAACCACACTGCCTGCGCAATCGGCGTATTCTGGAATCCATTCCCTGGCTTCCTGCGGTATACGTGGTAATAATTCTAAATCGGCAAGCCAATCGCAACTTTTCCACACTGGCAAAACACCTTCCATTAATGTCATGCGATATTCACGCGCATTACCAACGCCATCGGTTGCAATATTTAAGGCGACCGGTTTTCCATCATATAACGCCTTTCCATTTACCGCTATTATTGGTCCTGTTGCATCAACACCAACCACGGCTTCATCTATAGCTCGTTTTCCATTTACTGATACGCCACCAGTAAAATCTAAATGTATAAAAGACGGTGGCCCATCAGGAGGTATTGCTAATTCTGCTTTAATCGTTTCGTGTAAAAATTGTACGGCATCTATTGTAGCAAATAAATGTGTGTTTTCGACGCGAATATTTTCAACTTCACCTTTCCATAAAGCACCGGTTACAATGACGCGATCTACCGTCACGGCGGGTATTGCCCCTGGTTCACGCATGAGTTGCACATCGCTTAATATGAGCGATTCAAAGCCATCAAATTCTGTTTTTCCAATATGGAGATGAGCCGGTAAACGTGCTGCAAACACCCTGCTTATAAAATTACCTGGCTGATTGGTTTTAATCGCCCACCATCCAAATCCAAAAGCGCCGCCAACAATAAGCACAAATAAAATGAATAGCACGCGCCAATGCCAGCGCCACTTTTTCTTGGGCGGCACTGGTGGTAAAGTGGGTGGTTGACCCGACGATACTGACGGTGGTTGTGTTGCCATGATCTCTTATTGGCGAGGAACAAATCCGACAAAGGTCGGTTTATTACCACAGGTAACTTTTGATTTATGCTGCATTAATCCTGTTGTTTGATCAATAGCAAAGACAGACACGTAATTCGCTCCTTGGCTAGCAACAAGCATATGTTTTCCAGTGCCATCAATATTAAAATTGCGCGGTGTAATTATTTCACCACCTCCTGATTCATGTGCAATGGCTGTGAGCGCTCCTGTGTTTTGATCAATACTACAAATTATGATATTATTAAACCCACGATTAGATCCATAAACAAAACGTCCATCCGCCGATACCATAACATGCGCACAACTACCTTTGCCAGAATAACCTTCCATAGTTGGAATAGTACGTGCATTACTAAAAATAGCCTTGTCAGGATTATAATCAAAAGCAGTTAACGACCAGCCCAATTCATTAATAACATAGGCATTTTTATTATTCGGCGCAAATGCCATATGTCGCGGTCCAGCCTTTGCTGGTAAATCAACATGTGATGGTTCACTTTTGCTAATTTTACCAGTTTCCTGATCTATAGTATATATTTGCACTTGGTCCAAACCGAGCGTCGGAACGAATAAATATTTTCCTTCGCTATCTGTTTTCGCCATGTGTGCTTTGGTTCCAGCCATTTCGACTTGGCTTGGTTCGCCAATGCTACCATTTTCGCCGACGCTTAATACTGAAATGTGACCACTCCCATAATGCGCAGCGTATACCCACTTCCCGCTTTTATGGACACTCACATGACACGGACCTTTACCACCGGAAGACACATTACTGATCTGCGTTAATTTTCCGTCTGTTGCATTTATGCTAAATGCCAAAATACGACCGTCAGCAGGACTTTCATTGACCGCATAAACAGTTTTATGATCTGGAGAAAATGCCAGAAAGGATGGATTGACTCCACCATCCGACACACTGCTTGGTGTCAGAGTGCCGGTCGTTTCATCATATAAAAAACAATGAATTTCAGCTGCATTTCCACTGACATAAACAAAATGACTGTCAGCTGCAAAAATGTTTGCCGTCGCAATAATAAGTACGAGACAGCATAAACGACAGGGTACTAGTAATCCCATAATTGACCTCCTACCTACGCACAGGTTTTGTCAGTGAGCACAGGAGGCTATGGCGGTTCTGATCATTCGAAAGCTGCAAGCGACCGAGCATTGGGTCGCTTTGCATACAGCATGATCTTGCTATTTATGCGCTAAGACGCCTTATCGCCCTAATGATGATGGTGCCCACCGGGACCATGTGCATGTCCGTGGGCAATTTCTTCCGCCGTTGCTTCGCGCACCTCAACGACTTCGATATCAAATTTTAAATTCTTGCCAGCCAACGGATGGTTACCGCTCACATACGCATGTGGACCTTCAACTTGGTGAACCGTGAAAGTCACTTCATTACCTTGTAAGGTGGGATGTTCTGCGCGAAAACGAAACCCAGGTTGAATTTGTGACTGCACGTTGGCTGGAAAAACTTCCAATGGGACTTGTAAATCTAATTCCTTGTCGTGCTCACCGTAGGCATCTTTTGCAGCAACTTCTGCCACAAATTTATCGCCAGAATTTTTGCCCGCCATTTGCGATTCCAAACCTGGAACAATGTGGCCATGACCATGCAAATAAACCAAGGGTTCGTTTGGCTCGCTTTTATCGACAGCATCGCCTTCGCTAGTGACAACCGTGTAGTGAAACGAAACGACGCTGTTTTTATCGATTTGCATAAGAGGCCTCAGGTGGTGAAGGCGCGACCTTGGCGCTAAACATCGCGACGCAATGGCCTTTTGGCTGGAGGTTTACAGCTACGCATCAGACGCAGCGTAGGATCAACCCGCAAAAGCCCCTTGGCCCGCTGGTTCAGATTCTAAACTCAGCAGAATCACATCTTGGAGTTGACCATGCGTTCTCTCACTTCCACTGTACTACTGGCACTCATTCTTACACCTGCTTGTGCAGAAGACGGTTTTGATTGGTCATCAGTTCGTTTCGGACCTGAAGTCATGGTCGGCACCAGCGGCTTTGAATTTGGTGCCTATGCCGCTTTTGATATTTTAGATGATCAATATCGCATTCGACCCGAATTGTTTATTCATGACGGTGATCGCCCAGCAGGCGGTTTAGCGTTTTTATGGCATACCACCTTTTTAGATTTACCTGAATCGCATGATTTATACATGGGCCCACGTGTCGCCTACCATAATGGTGAACATAAAGATGATCCACGCGGTGAATTGTCTTACATGGGATTATATAGCATGCCGATTCCCCCTCTGCAGGCAGATAGCCGGCATAGCATCGAAATATTTGCAGCACTTGGCATCGTTGATGAAGATGGTACAGAATTATCAGCAACTGGCGGCGCTGGTTACTTTTTTAAATTTTAAAGGATTCCACTAGGTAAATCGTGCAGGAACAGCGTTCGTGGCTGCCATTGGTAGCAGTAATTATCATCGCAGTCGCAACGCTGGGTTTATTATATTGGGTGCTGCATCGTGCAGGAGCCGCGCCGCAGGTAAAAAACTATACTGAAGCAACAAGCGAGTCTGCATTACAGGTATTCGTACAAGATAAAATTAATGCGCAAAAAGGTCGCGAATTATTTATTAAAAATTGCACCTTATGTCATGGCACACAAGGACAGGGTTTAGTTGGTCCCAATTTACGCGATGATTATTGGTTGCGCGGAGCACATTTACAAAATATCAGTGAAAGCATAGCAAACGGCAATCCAGTACGCGGCATGGCTGCCTGGAGCCCCGTATTATCTCCTGAAGAAATCCATATGCTCGTTGCCTACATTGTCAGCTTGCAAGGAAGCGAAGATGGAAGTGGTAAAGCACCTGAAGGCGTGCAAACACCTATGAAATGGCTTACCAACACGCCCTAACCCGTTATAGTCACTAGAATAAAATAGTGACAACCGCACCTGCCTAACGACGTGGTTAATTCCATGGCATGTAATTTACCTGACAATTAGCATGTTTACTTATGGAGTTTGCCATGCGCTACATGTCCTACAGCGTGCTATGCCTGTCTATTTCTGCATTGATAGGCATAGCAC
>JAHEDF010000591.1 GCA_024641365.1 Planctomycetota bacterium
ATCGGGATGGCGTTGTCTTTAATTGTATTATCTTTGATTATTCCGTATCTAATAGGGTGGAATAATCACCTAATAACACTTGGGGAATATAAGTATAAATTGAAAAATGAAGGGCAGAAGAAATTGAACATTCTTAACGGAAAAATAATTGGTTCTAATTGCAACAATCTGATCAAATCAATTCAGGGGTCCAATTACATGGCCTTCAACGGGGAATATCCTTCATCTGGAAAGGCCGGGTCAATTGAAATTCATTTTTCCTATGTCGATAAATATATGGACCATCAATCAATTGTAACTAGTAAAGTATTCTTGCTAGAACATGAAGACGATGTGGTTATTAAAATAAGCGAAAATCCAGCTAGCGGTAAGGTTATAAATTCAGTGCACCCAAATTTTTGGGAAGCCTATAAATCTGGATTCGCATCCTTTTTTAAATAATTCTGTCTAACCAATCACTGCACGGGAGACGGCCACGAATGATTTCAGTAAATCAACATCTTCCGATTTGGCCGTCCCCATGACTTTTATGTTAGAACGTGCAACCTATCTTCTTTTTCAATAAACATGGATTGCATCAAAAATATTTTTCTTAAAACTAATAATCCAATAAAGCGCATTTTTGTAAAGGGCAGAGCAAAATGTTACCAGTCCGGTGGTGTGTTTCCGGTCTATTCTTCTGAGCTATTTTAAAATTCTTTGTTGTTTGCTGTCGCTGGCTTGGCGTTTTTGGCGCGTTGCCGTTTGGTGTCGGTTAGGCGATAGGAATCGCCGTTGCAGGTGAGGACGTGGGCGTGATGGGTGAGCCGGTCCAGGAGTGCACCGGTGCGGCGTTGACACCCGAAGACGGTGGTCCATTCGTCGAAGGGTAAATTGCTGGTGACGAGGGTGGCTCCGCGTTAGTGACGTTGCGAGAAAATATCAAATAATAATTCAGCTCCGGTTTTTGAGAGCGGCACAATGCCGAGTTCGTCGACGATGAGGAGCTGGAATTTGACGAGTGCTTTTTGCGTACGCTGTAATTGTTTACTATCGCGTGCTTCGATGAGTTCGTTGACGATTGCGGCGAGTCCAATTTTAAGTGCGAGATATTTTTTCCCCGTTCCTGAATTGCCAACCACAATAACATTTTACTGTGGCGTTTACACAAGGACGTCATTCATCGATAGGTGCTAACAGGGCAGCAAGATCTTCTTCGCTTAAATCTCCGGCAACCCGTTCTTCATCTCCATACAAAGCATCGGCTAATGCTCGTTTGCGCGCCTGTAAATCCAACATGCGTTCTTCTACCGTTCCCTGGGCCACCAAACGATACACAAATACTGGTTTATCTTGGCCAATACGATGCACGCGATCAATCGCCTGATCTTCAACCGCCGGATTCCACCACGGATCATAGAGTAACACCGTGTCGGCAGCGGTTAAATTAAGTCCGGTACCACCTGCTTTTAAACTGATAAGAAAAACCGGCACAACGCCGTTTTGGAATGTATCAATTATGTCCTGTCGTTTAGCAACTGGCGTTTCGCCAGTTAGTGTTACACGCGCTATATCCATGTCATTAAGACGATGATCAATCAAAGCTAACATGCTGGTAAATTGACTAAATATTAAAATGCGTCGACCATCTTCAATTAATGTAGGCAAGAGTTCAGCCATAGCATCTAGTTTCGCTGATAAGGTAATGTTTTTGGCCCCATCTGTTTTTACTAATCGGGGGTCACAACAACACTGGCGTAATTTAAGCAATGCATCTAAGACGTCGATGCGACTCTTTTTTAGTCCTTTTTTCTTTAAAGCGTCCGCCAGGCGTTCATCCATGACGATACGCACGGACTCATATAAATCTTTTTGCGCTCCCTCTAACGGCACCGTTATAACACTGCTGGTTTTTGCTGGTAATTCTTGCGCAACCAGGGCCTTGGTGCGGCGCAATAAAAATGGCGCTATGCGACGTTGCAGCATTTCGAGTTTGGTTTGGTCGCCATTTTTTTCGATGGGCGAACGGAAGGCCGCATCAAATTGTACACGGCTCCCCAATAACCCGGGATTGAGCCAGTGCATTTGCGCCCACATTTCACCCAAATGATTTTCAACGGGCGTGCCACTTAATGATAAGCGACTGTGCGCCGATAAGGCGCGCACGGCCTTCGCAGCCTTCGCATTTGAATTTTTCAAAAATTGCGCCTCATCACAAATTAAGATTGACCACGCCTGTTTCTGTAATGCGTCCTGGTCACGTAAGAGCGTGCCATAGGTGGTCACAACCATATCAGCGTGTTCGTACGATTGGTTATGACGCTCTTGCCCATGACGCAGCGCAACGCGTAATTGCGGATAAAATTTCCGTGCTTCGCGTATCCAATTTTGTGCAACGCTTGCAGGTGCAACCACCAACGCTGGTTCCTGCAAACGCTGAGCTTGTAATTCGAGCGCAAGATGTGCTAATACTTGGACCGTTTTTCCCAATCCCATATCATCTGCTAAAATACCACCTGACGCCGCTTCTCGTAATCGTTGTAACCACGCTAAACCATGTCGTTGATA
>JAHEDF010000128.1 GCA_024641365.1 Planctomycetota bacterium
TGAAATAGCGGAATTATGCCGACAAGGCCTTAGCACCATGACAATGCTGCAAGGATTAGTCGATAATTTATTATTGTTATCACGCTTAGAAGCTGGCAAAGAACGTCCTAATGCGACAGCAGTTGAATTCGCCGAAGTATTGGCCAGCGCGTGGAGTTTGCATCAACCAACGGCCGTCGCACGCAAAGTGACATTAGATCGAAAAATAGAACCGGCTCTCAGCTTAGTTACTGATGGCGATAAATTGCGCGCTATATTATCGAATTTACTGAGTAATGGTGTTACTTATGCCACTCCTAATTCGCACATTTTGGTTACCGCGCACGAACAAGGTGATTCTCGAATTAGAATTAGTGTCAGTAACCCAGGGGCAACTATTTCCGCAGCGGACGCCGAACGTGTTTTCGAAACATTTTGGCGCGGCGATTCAGCGCGCACGGTTGAAAAAGGACACTGCGGTCTTGGCCTGCCATTGGTACGTCGATTAGTACATGTACTCGGCGGCACTGTAACAGCTCACGTAAAAGATGCGCTGTTTACTATATTAATATTATTACCCGCAGATGTACGCAAAACCGATGTCGATAGTAAACCAGTACTGTACGTGCCGTAAATTATTTATTTTAAAATTAAACGCCTAAATAAAAAAATGATTGAGGGCATCGCTAGAGGAATTGAGGGCGATCTTCCCTCATTTTTTGGTCAGCGGATTAAAGTTATATTAATCAATATAATATCGCTGCATGCTTATTATTAATTTCAAAAAACGGCAGGTATTGGCAACTGCTTTGCAAACACCTGCCGTTTCTAAATGTTATGGTTTAGGTCCGATAAAATAAATTTCTTTTCCATCCTCGGATTGTCTACCGCGAGCTTGCTGTGCCGTACCGCCGAGTAATTCGGCAATTTCATCTAATGCTTGCTTCACTGGCTTATTTTTCGCTTCGTAGGTGATGGTTTTTTCATCAAAAGACCCATCAATAATTACGGATAAACCTGACTGTCTTTTTATAAATGCCGCTAAGGTCTTTCCCGACACTTCTTTTAGACTAAGCGTGATGCCATTGTCTACTGCGTTCTTTTCATTTGCCTCAGCCCTGGGGGCTTCTGCATTTGGTTTACCTGCTTGGTTTATGGGTTTCTCATCTGACTGCACTAAACGCTTTACCAATTCCTCGGCACTTGGTGTACTTGCTTCGGCTCTTAGTTGTGGATCTGATTTCACGGAAACATCAATCGCCGCGAGTCCCGTCGCTCCGATTGTAGCAACGAGGCCAACAATAATTAATGGTGATTTTATTGCTGCTATGGTAATATGCATGCAGGCTCCTTCTGCCAATGAACTGGCGGTGGTGGTTTTTGCGAGAGATAATAATGATTTTGCACTTGGAATAATGGAGGTAAATTCCTGTGCGAAATTTTGGCTCATACAGGTTAATAATGTAGCGGCGGTTATTGGAACACGCTTACGCGCAAAATATTTCCTGAGTCTTTCCATGCCCCGATTTGTTAATTTATAGGCATTCTCAACGGTAACATTTAACCGCTGGGCAATTTCTTGTGTCGTTTTATTTTCTGCTTGTAGAATCACAGCTGCCCGTTGCTTATCTGGTAATTTCAACAGAGCCTCATCCAGTTGCGTTAAAATTGCCGCGTCCGGTTCTAAATCATTATTTTGTACTCTTGACTCGTTCGCAGGTAATGTGTTCATCAGTTTAGTGCGATTTTTTTCCGCTCTGCGCGCGTCGCGACACACAAAATGACAAACTCGCAGTAACCATGCGGCTAGCGCCGGAGCACGTTCTGCTGCTTTTGGACGTCGAACTAAAACAAGAAAAACAGCCTGTACACAATCGTCTACTTCCGCTGCTGGCACTTGCCGCCGACAGGCATTCTTAACCATTTGTTGATAGCGAGTCACCAACATTGAAAACGCTTGGTCATCGCCATGACCAAATGCCTTCAATAAAGTGGCATCATCGCTTAATTTATATAACGCAGAATTCCCTGCGACCTGGACTGCACCGGACATCGACCCCTCCTCAGATGATAGGATTGTAGTCTTGTCAGGGGTATCAAAAAGAAGCGCTGTCGATTTCATAGTTAGTTCTGCAATTACTATGGCAGCTGAGCACGAGGTTTGGACAACCACTTTTCATGAGTCAATTTTGGCCACTACTATCGCTTAAATTGCGTGATGTGGATCCAAACGATCTGGCAGCATTAATAGGACGGGAATATCCACTAAGGCCCTAATAAATTTCTTATGTACTACAATTAAGCCAAAATAGAACAGTGCACAATCAATCTAGCCATCAAAGAACATTGGCGTATTTAATTACTAATATTATAATCTAAACATTAATAGAGCGATTTTTATTCGATTTCCCTCGTCAGCCAATTCCACACACCGCTAGCGGTTTTACGGATGCGCGAGGAATGGTGCGCTAAATGGGTGCGCCGTAAATCCGCCGCCGTGCATACTAATCCACTCACTAAAACATCGGCTAATTCTGCGCTCGGGTCGCGGTTTTTATGGCCAGAGCCTAACACTACGGTGAGGCCAAAAATATCACGTAAGAACATAGCGATGCCGCCAAGTGAACTAGCACGACCAACTAAATGGACCTGACCATGTTGCACTAAATGTCCGTGATCGCGTAGTTCTTGTGCGCGGGCGCGGAAAAATGAACCAACCGCTTCCGACATAATGGTCATGGCTGGCCCTAATAAACGATGCCGCTCACGTACATCGCTCCAAATAAATTGTTGGCCCATATGGTTATCGCGGTCATCTAAACGTTGTGATATATCAAGATCGCGTTTTAAATCTTCTGCCTGCGATGGTGTGATTTGTAATTTTTCAACTAATAAACGGGTCAGATCTTCGCCGCCAAAGGCGTACGTTTCAATATGCATTAAACGATCTTTGCGCTTGACTAAAAACGTGGTGCAGCGAGCGCCGCAATCAATAATGACAGTATTTGTTTTTCGCGGTAAGGCGCCTGCGATACCACGATATAAGGCAACTGGTTGGGCAATAATGCCTTCTAAATCTAAACCAAGACCGGCAACTAATTCGGTTAATTCTTCGCGATAACCACGGCGTGCCGTAATTAATAATGCCTGACAGGTGAGACGGCTGCCGCGTTCACCAACGGGTTCTTCAACATCACGTTCACCATCACGATCACGTACCGTCCATTGCACGGGAATGGCATCAATTAATTCCTGATCCGCTCCCGTTGCCTGATCGCGCGCCCGTTTTAGTGCCCATAAGCGTTCATGTTCAGTTAAAATAACTTCGTCACCGGGGTCAGCCCAGCCAACCGCAATGCGTGATGAAAAACTCGCATCATTCATCGAGACATATAATGAATATGCTTCAACGCCGGCTGAATCGCATGCTAATCGTACTGCATCAGCTAACGCTTCTTGCTTGCCGCTTTGACTTAAATGATGCCAATCACAATCAATGGATTTGTGTGCCACCACTTTATCGCCATGAGTCGGATGCAAGGCCGCTACGGTCGCACTGACGCGGCGACTCGAAACTTGTGCTATTACCACTAAATGCTCTGGAGCGATGTGCACTCCGAGGCGTTTTGAAAGGCCCACCTGTTTCGTTTGTGTTTGTCCAATATTTCTGGCAAAATTTGCCACGCGACCAAACCAACGACTCGACTGTAGGCGATTCGTCGTTTCAGTCGGACGCTCCGCATGCTCGTGTGTCGATGGTAATTCGTCTTCTGTCCAGGTGGCTTTGCGCATGAAGACCTCAGGGTTGCGAAGCGACATGCTGCGCATCACGCAGCACGAAATACGGTTGTTTAAACCGTACGTTGATTGAGGCGACGCGACTAACGTCACCTTGTGATCGTAGGCTATGAACTAAATCGCGAACTTTATCCGCTGGTTTAATGCCATAGCGATCATCATTTGGACGTCCCCAAATTAAACGGCTACCGTGACGGGTATATAATACGATGCCACGTTGAATGCCGCGTTGATCGAGTACGTCATATAAATGAATGTCTGTGATTAAACCCGCTTCGACTTGTGGTTCAAGTAACTTCCACATGCCGAGCGCCGTTTTTACCCCTTCAATTCCAGCCCACTCAATAGCGCGTAAAACTGGACGGCGCACTGAAGGACCGGCTAATGAACCTGGTAATAAATAGCCGTCATTATCTACCCACGCCCGCTCACCACTTGCTAATACGACCGGCATAACCGGCTGGCGAAGCGCCATGACCACTTGTAAATTCCGCTGTAATTGTTCGGGGTGATTAGCAATCGGTACATGAACGACACTAATTTCCTGAATTTCTGAGACCATGGGTTGTTTGCGTAAATAATCTGCTAATTCCCCTAATACCGCAGGATCGCCATTGCGTAATTGAGCCGCTTTAGGGAATACGCGAATCCATTTTAAGACTTCTGCATCTGGTACTTTTGGTCCAGCCAACCATCGTACTTGAAAACCACTGACCGTTAATGGAGCCGGACTCTTATCGATGGCATAGAAACTAAACACGACCAGCAATGCAATCATTGAAACAGCAGCGCAGCCCCACAAACCTAAACGTACTAAACCGTTTTGCGTTAATTGGGCGCCGCTTAATCCGGCATGAATGCCACGGGTGACGAGTCCAGGATTAGCCTTTTCGTCGTTTTTATTCATGGCTGCCCGTTTAGCTGGTTTCTTTTTCGCCCGTCGGCGAGCTGGTTTTTCCGGTGCTTCGCTGTCATCCATTTCAACATCATCGAATTCGGTATCTAATTCATCATGACCAATGCTATCGACTAACACCTTGCGTTGTCCTTTGCGTTTGCGTTCAGCAACGGCAATTAATTCTTCGATTTCATGTTCAGAGGTCACATCGGCTCGACTCATAACTGACTCCCGGAGGATACGGGTGAACGTTGGGCTGCTCGAGCGACAAGGCGCTCGACCAGTTCATCAAAAGAAATGCCTGCCAAGGCAGCTGCCTTTGGCACCAGACTATTAGCGGTAAAACCTGGTAAGGTGTTAATTTCTAGAATCGCAAATTCACCATCGCTGGTTTTCATCAGGTCACATCGCGAGATATCACGACAGCCACATGCACGATGCGCAGCGAGCGCTAAGGCTGTTAGTTGGAGAACCGTATTGGCGTCATCGACGCCAATTTCTGCGGTATCAGCACGTTGGTATTTTGCGGCAAAATCAAAAATACCGTCCGCTGGCGTTATGGCGAGTGGGGGTAAAGCAATCGGTCCAGTTTCGGTTTCTAAAACTGCCACTGTAAATTCAGGTCCTGGCAATTTCTCTTCCAAAACATAAGGAATTGGACCAAGCTCACGTAAAATCTCTTCAATTGCCGGAAGTACAAACGAAGGATTTGCTAAAATTTTTAAGCCAACAGAACTGCCGTCTTGTGCAGGTTTCAAAACTAAACCGGCATGATTAGGAATTTTTAAATCACGTGGACTAAATGGCTGACGCAAATCAAGCGCAACTCCCCATGGAACGCGCAAATTATGTTTTTGTAAGCAGGTCTTAGTTGCCACCTTATCCATGCACAAACGTGAAACCGCTGCATCGCTACCGACAAAACGGAAGCCAGCTTGCTCGAGTTCGCCCTGCAAGGTGCCGTCTTCACCATAAGTACCATGAATAATATTAAATACGACTGCACCTAGTCGTATTTTTGTTACATCTAAACGATCAGTTACATCAATCTCAGCAACATCATGTCCGCGATTTTTTAGACCAGCAACAATTGCTCTGCCCGATGTGCGACTAATAGACGCTTCTCGTCCCGGTCCACCATAAATAACATCAACTTTGTAGGTCATGCAGTTACCAAATGAGCTATTTCGCTTGGGTGAATGTGTAATTCAGGAGCGCAATTCCAGGTTTCGACTTCCATGTTTAAAACCACGCCACGTTCCCGCCACGCGCATTCACGGATGCGATGAATTAATTGTTCGACCTCAGCACATGTAGCGGTACGATTTGGATTAACAATAAAATTAGCATGAACCGTGCTGACCTCAGCCTGGCCAACGCGGGCCCCCTTTAATCCAAGTTCTTGAATTAAGCGACCAGCCGGTAATTGCGGGGTTGGGTTTTTGAAGACACAACCTGCACTTGGTAGAGCTAACGGTTGGCTTGCTGCTTTCGCTTGTTTCAGGCGTGTGGCTGTCCCTTTTAATTTAACTGGGTCATCCGTCGCTAAAAACATTTCACAACCAAGCAGTAATGTACCCACCGGTAATCCGCATGAACGATATGACGCCGGTAATTGTGCCCGTTCTAACCACACTGGTTGATCAGAATCCGGCGAAACAACTTCAACACGTGACACCCAATCCAACATCCAACAGGTACTGGTGCCCGCGTTCATGCGCAGTGCTCCCCCTACGGTTGCAGGAACTCCTGCAAGACCTTCTGGTCCAGCGAGTCCCGCTTTAACACATAAACTAATTAATTCTGCTAGATCAGCAGCGGCGCCGACGCGCACTAAGGCGCGATCACCAATGACTGGCTCTATATGAATGTCTTTAAATACGTCACCTAATTTCACAACCGGTTCTTCAATGCCGTGGTCACCTACTAATAAATTGGCACCCTTCCCCAACCAGCGGTGTGATTGCGCCAATAATTCGGGTAAGTCCTGCCGATCTTGTAATGTCACCATGGTTGCCGGACCACCAATACGCATCGTCGTAGCAGCAGCCAAGGGCTTCTGCTCAATACGATTGCGAGAAAGAAAATCTGCGGTGAAGGTCATGTTCTTAATTTCGTGTCGTTCAGATAACTATCCGACGGCTCCTGTATATTGTGCGGTTTTGTGTGTGTAGTCCGGAACGCTCTCACGTTCCGGCTCGTGAAAAAAATCTATGAGCGGTCCTGCCAATTGGCCAACATCGCCAGCACCTAACAATAAGCAGGTGTCTCCTGGGCGAACATGATCAGCAATAAAACGAATGGCCTGTTCCGCATCGTCAACCACGGCGATGGTATTATGAGACAATCCAGCCCAATGCTCCGATATTGCCTGTCCTAATGCTGACGAGGACACATCTGGCAATGCCGTCTCACCTGCGGCATAAATAGGTAACAGCGCTAAACTGTAGGCTTGGTCAAAGGCACTAATAAAATCAATAAAACATTCAGCGGTTCGTGAATAACGATGTGGTTGAAATATTACATGTACACGACCACTGCCTAATCGCGCTGCTGCAATGGTGGCACGAATTTCAGTCGGATGATGGCCATAATCTTCAACGACACGAATATCGCGGGGGCGTCCATGTACTGTAAAACGACGACGTACACGTTCGCAGTTAGCTAAAGCTTGCAAATGAATAGGAGCTCCCGTTTTAATTGCTGCGGCAATGGCCATCAGTGCATTTAAAACCATATGTGCTCCAGGCAGCGGCACGGAAATTTCTCCAATGTTTTTTCCGAATGCATGTACCTGTGCGCGACTACCGTCAGCACCTAATTCTAATTGTGAGCAAAATACATCGCCATGATCCAAACCACAGCGAATAACCTGACAATGCAGATTACCTAATAAACGCTCACTCATCCCTAAAACGGGAACAATCACTGCACCAGTTTTGGGGATATGTGACACCCATTCATGAAATTGCTGCTCAAGAGCCGCAAATGATCCATAATGACTGAGATGTTCTTGGTCGAGATTTGTAATAATTGCAATTTCTGGTCGTATACGCGCAAAGCTGCCGTCGCTTTCATCGGCTTCCGCAACGAACCATTCACTGGAACCAACCCGTGCGCCACCGTCTAGCGAAGCGACAGAACCACCAACCATGACCACTGGGTCGAGTCCAGCTTCGGTTAATAAATGGCCTAACATCCACGTGGTGCTGGTTTTTCCATGACTACCAGCAACAGCAATGGTGCGTGTGCCTACCATTAATTCGACTAAACATTCTCCGCGCGTCATGACAGGAATGCCGCGCAAACGAGCGGCTACTAATTCCGGATGGTCGTGTTTCGCCGCTGCCGTGTGGACGACTAAATCGACGCCGTCTAAATGTACGGGATCATGTCCGTGATAAATGTCATAGCCTTGTCGTTGCAATCGTTCTTGCATCGCACCTGTGCCACTATCACAGCCACTTACGCGAGCGCCGACTTTCGTTAACAACGGAGCCAAGGCGCTAACACCTGATCCGCCAACACCAATTAAATGGACATGACGTCCACGAAAGCGATCCGTAATCATGCGGATCTCCTTATGAGTGGCCACACTAACCGTTCACGAAAACGGCGACGTGCAATTATGCGACGTGCTAGCGCAGTTTCAGCTGTTGTCTGAATTTCTTCCACTAATTGTGCTACTTCACTGGCAGCTTGGGGGCGTGCTAAACTCAAAGATGCAACACTCATATTTTTTACGTCACTGCGATTCACCGACAAACGATTTAAATGTTCAGCCAACATGTCAGCAGTCGTTGTCGCTTGTGGCAAAACAATTGCACCGCCTATGCGTGACACCGCTTGTGCATTTGCGGTTTGATGATCATCTGCGGCCCATGGCAATGGAATATATAAGGCAGGAATTCCTGCGGCACATAATTCTGCAACCGTCGTTGCTCCTGCCCGCGTAATAGCGATGTCAGTACGATCATAAATAGCTGGCATGTCACTGCTGAAGCCAAGGACTTCAGCGTCTACACCCGCCTCTTTATAGGCAGTAGTAACACGTTCACGATCCTGATCACCGGCTAAATGAATAAAACTAATATTTTTAATTGCCGCAATTGCGGGAAGCGCCGCAATAATCATATCATTTAATGATTTCGCCGACAAACTACCGCCTGCAATGAGCACGCTTAATTTTTCTGCATCACCCCGTGGCTTACTGTTTATAAATCGTACTGGATTTCCTAATTGAGCGACGCGACGTCCTGGAAAACCACGACGTGCTTCTGGAAATTGTGTGATAATAACGTTGGCAAATCGGGCCAATAAACGATTGGTTCGACCACTGCGTGCATTTTGCTCCATAACAATTAACGGGCGACGCAGTAATGGTGCGAGTAATCCCGGTAATAACGCTGCGTAACCACCTAATGCCACAACAGCACGCGGCGGTGAACGACGTAATTCCTGAAAACAATTCCACGTTTGCCGTAATGAACGAACGGTCCAAAACGGATTCCAAATACGTGGGCGTGATAAACCGTATGGTAATAATTCTATACCGGCTTGAGGTACTAATGTCGCTTCAATACGTGCGGGATCACCAATCCAGCGAAATGTTTTTTCGCCGCGCGCGCGTAATGCCTGCGCAACCGCTAGACCTGGAAGTACATGAC
>JAHEDF010000592.1 GCA_024641365.1 Planctomycetota bacterium
ACCCTGGCAGCCGCTGCACAGTTTCCGCACGGACACATGGGATTTTAGCGCAGAGGTAGCACATAGTGACCCAGAAGGTCAGCAAAAGAATAGTGCGATAATTAAAGAAATGCAGGCATTAGCGAAAGAAAATCTAGAGAAACGGTTAGCGAGTGAAAAATCAGTGACGAAATAAAATCAATTTAGATAGGTCTTTATTTCGCTCAAACTCAGTTTTTTTCAGAGTTTGTTTTGGGTGCTCTGCAGCATCCACGGCATGCTCGAACTGGCGATGAAACGTATATTGGCCGAGTAAACGTACTAAAGTCGCTTCCATCGCATCTGCCCAAATTTGATAGCCAGCATTATTGGGATGGAGAAAATCGGGCATGATGCTCTTGGGAACTGTCCCATCTTCACCGATAAAATTAGCGCCAAAATCAAGAAACGTAATGTTATCGTGGCCATTTAATTGAGTAATTATTTGATTTATCTCGGTGATTTTTTCTCGGTTAGGGTTCGGTTTTTGGCCACGAGGGAATATCCCCAGGAGTAAAATTTGGGTCGCCGGCAGTTGTTGATGAATCAATATTGTGTTGCGCGATACGCGATTATTTGCGCTTTCTTTGATGACCATCAAAGAAAGTGGGAAACGATTTTATCGGTAAATCGTATGGCCGTTTTTTCAGTCAGCGTCTCACTCAAATGAGATGGTTGGAGGTGGGTCGAATTATTCTTACTTCCCTATCGCGAGCGCTCCGACTACGTTTAAAACTATGAATATTATCAGACAAAAAACAACAGCTGTATCCAGACATGTGGTTATGAAGCGCACTGCGCAGCATGTAAAGCTGTTGCATGTCCGCGCATTTATAGCAGCATTCATTTTAATTATTTTTACAGTAAGTGGACTACAGGCTGCTGATCAAGCGCCTGAAAAAACCGCCTTGCCACCGGAACCAGAAGCGCAGGTCGTTAGCCAGAAAATTAATATCTTAGATTTAGTGCGCAGCGATAAAGTAGATTATTACATTAGTTCACACTATGACATACAAGACGACTCGAAGAACGTTTATAAAATATTACCTGATGGGGTGCTGCGTGTTAGCGGTCGTGGTTATGGCGGAATGACAACGATAGATAGTTTTAAAGACTATCATTTAGTTATTGAATTTAAGTGGGGGGAAATGACCTGGGGTAAACGCGAAAAGGCGGCGCGTGATAACGGCGTCTTGGTGCACTGCTTTGGTCCTCAGGGCGCCAACAACAATGCGTGGATGGCAAGTATCGAAGCGCAAATTATAGAAGGTGGTGTCGGTGATATTTTAGTGTTGTCGCCGACCTTGGCGGATGGCACGGTTTTACAGGCTTCTATTTCGGCTGAAGTAGGGCGTGATCGCGATAAAGAAAAAATATGGACGCCTGGTGCTGCGCGTATGGTTATGAAAAGTGGCCGATTAAATTGGCAAAAACGTGATGTTGATTGGAAGGATAAAGTAGGCTTTCGTGGTAAAGATGATGTTGAATCACCATTTGGTCAGTGGACGCGCTTAGAAGTCATCGCCAAGGGTGACACATTAACCTATTATGTGAACGGCGTGTTGGTGAATCGTGCATTTGACGTCAAACCAAGTCAGGGTCGAATTTTATTGCAAACAGAAGCGGCGGAAATGTTTGTACGTCGTTATGAATTATATCCGCTGGATACCTTTAAAGAAGCTTGGCCGCCAGCAGCGCCACCAGAACAAGAAGAAAAAGGTGCGCATAAATCAGATCCTAGTTTACCAGATTATGCTGCTCGTCCCTTGCGTGTGCAATTAAATCAAGAACAAGTAATTGTTTCAGCACCACCATATAAATTACCAGATGGATTTGAAATGGTGGTTGCTGCTTATGCGCCGATGGTTGCCAATCCGACTATGGGCTGTGTAGATGATCGCGGTCGTCTCTACGTAGGAGATTCAGCTGGTGTTAATTGGAACACCAAAAAATTTGAAGAAGTTTTACCCAATCGCGTGCTGATGTTAGAAGATAAAGACGGCGATGGCTTATTTGAACAGAGTACGGTATTTGCTGATAAATTAACTGTACCGAAAGGAGGATGCTGGGCGAATGGTAGTTTATATGTCGCTTCCCCACCTGGGATTTGGAAATTTACCGACACCAATGATGATGGGATTGCTGATGAACGCGTCTTAGTCATTGATGGTTTTAAGTGGACTGCGAACGGCGCTGATTGTCATGGTCCACGTTTGCATCCGAATGGCCGCCTGTATTGGACCCATGGACGCAAGGGACACACCGTTAAACAACAAGATGGCACCCTCGTCCATCAAGGATTAAACAGCGGCATTTGGTCGATGAAACCAGACGGCAGTGACGTGCGTTGGCATGCGCTTGGTTGCGCAGATAATCCGGTAGGACTCGATTTTACACCAACGGGGGAACTCATTGGTACCACAGATCTCTATTTTGGTAGTCCACGTGTTGATACCATCATGCATTGGTTACTTGGCGGTGTATATGAGCGCCCTGATTACTTGGGAATAATTGCGAATTTACCAC
>JAHEDF010000129.1 GCA_024641365.1 Planctomycetota bacterium
AATTCCAGCCATTCCAGCAAATGTGGCATCATGTGCGCCTAATGCGCGACCTAAGCGGCGAATTTCCGCTAATCCTCGGGTAATTATTGCGGCTTTTGCATTATCACCTAATTGCATGCCGTCACAAATTCCGGCAGCAATCGCGATAACATTTTTTAACGCACCAGCTAATTCAACTCCAAGCATATCAGAGCTGGTATAGAGTCGGCAACGTGGTGAATGCAGTCGTTCTACGCAAGCATTTGTGACTTCAACATCACCAGCAATGACTAAAGCAAACGGTTGGCCACGCGCACATTCTTTGGCCATACTTGGTCCAGATAGAACAGCACATGGTCGTTTACCGATGGTGTCGATTATAATTTCGCTGACACGCGCAAAGGTAGTTTGTTCAAGACCTTTACTGAGCGAAATAATTGCTGCCGACGGTGACAAATGAGTGGCCAAACGTTCTGCCATTGCACGGGTTGCTTGCGTTGGTACAGCCCAAAAAATTAATTCACAGTTCGCTAATGATTGTGGATCGGCAGTAATAGTAAGCGTTTCAGGCAGGACGACATCAGGTAATGATGGATGTGAACGCGTGCTGGCAAGTTGTTGAACTTTGTCGCTGTTTCGCCCAAAAAGCAGGGTTTTTTCCCCGTTTTTTCCAGCTTGTTGAGCAAGGAGTACTGCAACTGTTGTGCCCCAGGCTCCAGTCCCAATGACCGCCATTGATGCCATGGAAGGTCTAGGATGGTCATAGGCGCATGATCGCAAGGGGCGAATTAAAAAACCACAGTCAGGGTTCAGCTCCGGCATTACACGATACTCGACGTAGCGCTGCTACGCCATCGCATCGTGCGCCTTGGATCTGAACTCCTGCTGCGGTTTTTAAATACCAATATTTATTATCAATTCGGGGCTAACAGCTGTGAAATAAATGTCACAATGAATTTACAGAAAGGGCTTCTCATGATCTTCTGCGAGGTAAAATTGGTATAAAATACATCAACGCACGAAATTAATTTTAGGATTTCGCATCGCTGCCATGAGCGGATGTGTGGGAGTTATGTAAACACACGCGCGATTATTATTTGTTTGCAGTAAAGAAACGGATTAACCAGAGGGTTAATAGAGACGGCTAAACTGGTTTTTCTGCCGGTGGTTCCGGTTTCATACCGTGGTCACTATCTGAAGAGCGGGCTTGGCGAATGAGCTCATCCATACCAGTGCGCTTTTCTTCGGCATCATCATAGGCAAAGGTTAGTGTCGGTAAGATGCGCGTTTTGATTGCAGGTGCATAATAGCGTTGCACAAATCCAGTTGCTTGTTTGAGCGCCGCAGTCGCCAAGCGTCGCTCTGAAGGTGTACCTAAAACAGTGAAAAAAGCCTTTACCGCATGTAAATCAGCGGTCATTTCAACACGAGTAATGGTGACAAACCCTTTACGCGGATCGCTTAATTCACGTTGGACGCAGGTCGCAATTTCGCGATGCAGTAATGATTCCAATCGTGATTTACGGCTTGGACCAGATTTTTGTGGCATAATTAAGTAGTATCCAATGCGGTAATGGTCGCACAACGATAGGCGCCTTTTGTTGATCGCTCACATCACAGCTGATGTGAGCGATTGCGGCGCAGTAATCTGGCAATTTAGTGCCGTGCGTTTACAGTTTGCGCTTCACTTTCTCTTGTGTGTAGAATTCCATGAGATCGCCGACTTTAATATCTTCAAATTTTTCGACCGTCAGACCACATTCAAATTTCTCACGCACTTCTTTAACATCCTCTTTAAAGCGCTTAAGTGTGTCGACCTTACCGGTGTGAAGAATGTTATTGTCGCGAGTAATACGCATCCACGCATCGCGTCGCACCACGCCGTCGGTCACATAGAGACCAGCAACAACACCAACTTTGGTAATATTGAAGGTTGCTCGTACTTCGGCATGGCCAATGACTTTTTCGACCATGGTTGGGTCGAGCATGCCACCCATAGCGGCTTTTAGGAAATCCAATAATTCGTAAATAATCGTATAACTGGAAATTTGCAGCCCATAATTATCAGCAAGCGCGCGTGCCTTGCCATCGGCGATAACATTAAAGCCAACTATCATTGCTTTAGATGCTTCAGCTAAGGTAACGTCGCTGGAATTGATACCACCTACACCGGAATGCACGATGGTAACACGCACTTCATCAGTTGCTAAATCATTAATGGTTTTATTGAGCACTTCCATTGAACCGGCAGCATCTGATTTGATAACCAAACGAATTTCTTTTTTCTTGGCTTGTGCCAAGTCGCCGAAAATGGATGAGGCGGTGGTGGTTTTTTGTTTGGCAGCTAATTCGCGTTCGCGTACTTTTTGCAAGCGCAATTCAGCAACTTCAGCGGCTTGTTTAAGGGAATCGACCACTTGGAATTTATCACCAGCACGCGGCATATCATTTAAACCAATGATTTCGACTGCATGGCTAGGACCAGATAACGCAACGCGTTCGCCAGTCCAACTACACATGCTACGTACGCGGCCATAGCCAGTACCCGCAATTACAATATCGCCGACGGCTAATGAGCCGCGTTGAATGAGGAAAGTCGCAGTCACGCCTTGGCCTTCACTGCGATGCGCTTCAATGACGGTGCCACTCGCTTTAGCGAAATGATTTGCCTTTAATTCCAAAACGTCAGTTTCCAAAACCAAACGTTCTAATAATTCATCAATGCCTTGACCTGTTACCGCACTGGTGCCAACGACGGCAATATCGCCGCCCCATTCTTCAGCCTGCAAACCGGCTTCTGCTAATTCGCGTAATATTTTTTCTTTTTGCGCGGGAACTTGTGCTTCAGGGCGATCAATTTTATTCATCGCGACAACAATAGAAACACCAGCAGCTTTGGCGTGATTGATGGCTTCCTTCGTTTGTGGCATAACGCCATCATCCGCAGCCACGACAATAACGACCACGTCAGTAACTTGTGATCCACGTGCACGCATTTCAGTAAATGCTTCATGACCGGGCGTATCGATAAAGGTGACTTCTAATCCACTTTCAGTGGTGACAGTGTACGCACCGATGGCTTGAGTAATACCGCCAGCTTCATCCGCAGTAATTTGTGTTTTACGAATCGAATCCAGCAGACTGGTTTTACCGTGGTCAACGTGACCCATAATGGTAACCACCGGTGGACGTGGAGCGAGATCTTCCGGTTTATCTTCTTCCTGAGCCGCTGCATGTTCAGCTTCGACTTCTTCAGTAACATCGCTGGATTCTTTAATCGTAACCGTTTTCTTGAACTCCATCGCTAAAAGTTCAACGGCATCCTTTTCAATAACCGAGTTAATATTCGCCATGACACCAGCCATAAATAATTTGGCGATGACAATGGATGATTTAATACCGGATGCTTCACAGAATTCGCGTACCGTACATGGTAACGAAACTGAGAATTCTTCCTTACCAGATAAATCGACTTCTTCAGTTGATAATGGGCGACGGCGGCTACCGCCTTTTAGCGGATTGCCATCGGCATCCATTTCACTGGTTTGGCGATGATCGCGTGAGTCGCGTTTTGGACCGCGACCAGCATTTGGTTCTTGTTGCCCTTGTTGTCCTGGTTGGTTGCGACCACCAGGGCCGCGTCCGCCACCGGGTCCACGACCACCTTGTCCGCCACTTGGCGCCGGATTTTTACTACGATCTATGGTGTTAAACCCAGGGCGTTTACGCGCTGCTAATTTTGCATCGCGCACTTTTTGCGCCATCGCCAAGTTCTTACGAATATTATCTTGGATTAAACGCCGACGATCTTCCGCGCTAATGCCTTCAGGAATTGGCACAGGCCCACTGCTGTCACCGCTGGAGGTGTTCGCTTGTGGTGCAGGCGCAGATCCGGGCGCTTTCGGCACCACTTTACTACTGTGGTCTGCTTTTTCGTGTGTGGCTTTTGCCAAGCTTGCCAATTTAGAGCCAAGTCCTTTAACGGCTTTTTGATCTTTCTTGTCGGCCGCTTTTCCAGGGACCTTTTCTTCAGCGACAGATTTATGAGCTGTTGTTACCGCTGGCGTTTCCGCGACTTTTTCAACGGTAGTCGGTGCTACTGGTTGTGTCGGTTGTGCTGATTGCGGTGCGACTGATTTTTCTTCTTTAACAACGGGTGTTGCTGGCGCTAAATTCGTCGGCGCATCAGATTTTGCTATGGCGACTTCTTTTTTGTCAGCGACGGTCGTATTTTCTGTTGCAGCCGCAGCACTTTCGGCGGCGGCACTTTCTAACGTAGATTGATTATTGGCGGCGGCTTCTTGGCGCATAGCTGATAATTCACCAGCAATGCGTTTTGCTTCCACTTCGCGCCGTTTCATTTCTTCTTCAGCGGCGATGCGTTGTGCTTCGACGTGGACCATTTCTTCGGTTTCGCTCATCAGACGCGCTTGTGCAGCTTCTGCTTCTTCGCGCACAGAGCGTTCTGCTTCGCGCCGTTTTAATTCCTCTTCGTGCTTTTGACGTTCCGCTTCTAAGCGGGCATCTTCTTCTTTGCGTTTTGCTTCAGCTTCTTCTTCTAATTTGCGTTTTTTCGTCGCCAGACCTTTTTTCGTTGCGACTTTTTTCTTATGCTTTTCTTCAAAAACTTTGGCAATGATCGGAGTAAATGGTTTACCGTCGGCTGTTTCTAATCCATCACACGCTAGAATGCGATTGACGTCCGCCACTTTGAGCGGGGTCTCCATGCCTTTGGGCAATTTAATGGAAAGATCCTCTTCAACGACTTCACGTAAGAGGTCAGTGTCCAGGTTATGTTCGGATGCCAGCTCGCTCAGCTTCATAGGGTCTCGATAAATTAATGCGGTAACTCGGTAGTAAGTGCCGAGCCATTACGGTGCTGCGGGTGAAGGTGGTTCTGATGCATTAGAATTGTCGCCAGCACTAGCGACGTGTGCTTCTGCTTGTAAGGCAGCTTGGGTTGCAGCCAGTGTTTCGGCTTCAGCTGTTGCCAATGCGCGGGCGGCTTCTTCGGCTTCTTCGCGTTCAGCTTGTTCACGACGTTCGATAATTTGATCGCGTTCAGCTTTTTGTTCCTCGGTTAAGAGTGAATCTGCTTTTGCGATTAATTTTTCTGCCGTTTCGGTGGTCAGGCGATGTGCTTCAAATGCTTCGACTAAACGGTCAGGTGTTTGTGCAGCCAATACCGCCATCGAATCTAAATGATTATCTAAGAAGACTTCGCGTAAGAAATCTTCTAACAGACCTGCATCAATGAGTTGCTGTAAGTCTTCTGAGCCTTTGAGGCGCGCTTGGGTAGCGGATTCTTCACTCATGACGTCAATTTTATAGCGAGTTAAACGTGCCGATAAGCGCACATTTTGCCCAGCTTTACCAATTGCCAAAGGCAATTGATCTTGCGATACCACCACGCGTGCGCGGTCACGGAAATTGTCGTAACTGATGCGCAAGACACGAGCTGGCTTGAGCGAATTTTCAATAAATTGCGCAGGGTCTTCTGCCCACGGAATAATATCAATTTTTTCGCCGCCTAATTCATCAGTGACTTTGGTGATACGACTTCCACGCATACCGACGCATGAGCCAACAGGATCAATGCGTGGATCTTGCGTAGCGACAGCAATTTTAGTGCGACGGCCTGGTTCGCGTACAATGCCTTTTATTTCAATTAAACCGTCAGCAATTTCAGGAATTTCCGCTTTAAATAATTCACGAACAAAATTGCCATGAGTACGCGATAACACTAAGCGCACGCGTTGGCCTTTTTTGCCAACTGTTAACAGGTACGCACGAATAACGGCACCTGGACGATAGACTTCACCAGGAATTTGTTCTTCCTTTGGTAAAATCGCTTCGGCGCGACCACCTAAAGAAACGATCACCATGCCGCGTTCTTCACGCATAATGGTGCCTGAAACAATGGTGTGCTCACGGGCAATAAATTCATCAAATAATTGATCGCGTTCACTTTCTTTTAATGCCTGTACAAAAACTTGTTTGGCGACATTCGCCACGATGCGGCCTAAGCGTTCGAGTTCGACCGGTTGATCGTCTTCAAACGCACGAATTTCGCCGGTTTCACGGTCGATGGTAAGGGTGAAATCGCCAGTCGCATCGAAACGTTTGTTTGCAGCTTGAATAAGCGCACGTTCGATGTGATCGAGGATAACCATTTTATCGATATTGCGCTCACGAGCAGCAGAATCGACCAAACGCATGAATTCGCCCTGGTTCATGGGCTCCCCAAATTCTTCGCGGCTTTTACGTCTTCGCGACGACCGCGGTGCAAAAAGTAGTGAACGTACGCTTGGTACGTATGATAAAAAAAGCGTGAGCCCCACGGCCCACGCTCGGTAGAAACCGAAAGTGAGGCGCGAAGGCTATGAAGCTTGCTGATATGGTCAAGGCAGGGTGTGGCACGCGAGAAGCGAAAAAATCAACAATTTTTAATGATAGCGGGCCGATTTGTTCGAGCTATGCCGCAGCTATAAACTTAATCATCCCCAGAACGGGTCAATTTAAACGCTATATGCTGGCTAAATGCTGGTATCTGCAAAACCAGCGGACCACCTGGGTGATGAATGACATCGGTTTGCTGGATAGTTCCGGTGTTAGCGTCCCACCATTCAACTTGCATGTCACCAGCGGCAATATTGGAGCCAACGTGAATTTGTCCTTGGGTATGCGTAACGGCATTGCCGCCATATTGTCCCCAACGCTGATCGAGCACATAGCCGAGCATGCGACCAGGTCGTGACCAGGCGCGTAGCCATAATTCACCATGTGCACTAGACACTTTTAAAACAATGCTGCGTGCAGCTACGCCACGCAAATCTTCACCCGTAATAAAATTCGAAATAGCTGGATACGGGGAGAAATAATTACCCTGATCTAACCATTCAAACCACCACAGCATCGGTGATCCAGCATGACCGCTGACTAAAGCTGCCCATGGGCCACTTAAGTGTTCTGCCAACAATTGTGGTTTTGGACAGGCATCCCAATTGCCACCAAATTCAGTCGTTAAAACCGGTTTACCATATTGCATAAGACCACGTCGTGGAACGGGGTCCATGGTGCTGCGCCACAATAAATCTGCCAATAAACGATTATTACCATGATAGGCATCGATGCAGATATAATCGATTCCTGGCTGCGCTGCGATAGTACGGTCTACTAAATTATAATCACCACACCAATGCGTAGTTATTGGGTGGCCATAACTATCAAGTTTTTTCCAAGCGGCACTAGCCTGCTCGTGCCAATTGCGCAGCGTTGTTCCACGACCTGCGGTTAAATTAACTTCTGACCATAATTTCCAACCTATTATTGCAGGATGGTCGGCATAGCGTGCAACTAAATAGCGCCGTAATTGTTCTTGGCCAGCCAATGCATCTGGATTGGTAAATAATTCTGCCGGATTAGAAAGAGGACCACCGCGTAATTTATTGTAGGGATTACTATTCCATTCCGCGTCGCTATTTGAGGTTGCCTGTCCATGATTGTGCAATACTAAATTAACACGAATACCCAGGCTAAATGCTAAATCTAATAACGCATCTAAACGCCACGCATTTTGCAGACTGTAACGACCTTGCCCATAATAGCCCGGCCAATCAGCACGCCATTCCAGCGCCAAATTCCATGAGCTCATCCACACTTCGATTGCATTGACACGATGTGCGGCAAGTCGGCGCAAATAGGCTTCATACGCAAATAATCCGCGATCGGGCGTCAACACCGTTCGTAACCGCTCAGAACCGCGCACATCATAAACGGAGCGCACATTTGGTCCAACTGGCCACCAAAATTGTCCATCAATAGCAAAAAAGCGTGGATCATTTTTATCCACGCGCACGTAGCCATCCCATGCGGGGCCTTGCACCATTAACGGTGGCAGATCATAAGTAATAGTCTGCTCACCCCATCGTGCGGTTAATTGTAAACGATGTTCTCCAGGTTGGCGTGCGCGAAAACGGACGCAAAACATGCCTGCTTCAGAGGGGGTCACTATTTCGCTATCCCCTCGATCGTGATGCATCATTGGTTGATCATAAAATCCGGGAATAAGTTGTGTACTACCATCTGGTGCAGTTACCGACAAATCCACAGCAAATTCATTACTATCAAATGGATTTTTGGGAAAAGGTTTTGGACGGGCAAATAAGGACCAACGCGACCCAGTGTTGGTTTGTGTTCCTGTCGTTGAAATATCGAGCAATGACGGTGGGGTCGATTGCAATTGTTGGTTTAATTCTGTTTGGGTAATAGCGCGTAAATGCGAAATGATGAGCTTTGCGCGACTGCCACTTGCCGACCAAAAAAATAATCCAGCCCCGCGCACTTGTGTGGCATCAGCAGGCGTCCAATGACTACGTTCACGATGACTAATGAGGGAATCAGTACCGCTGACTCCTAAAGCAACGACATGTGTTCCCGGCGATAACGCACCTGGTCGCAAACCTTGAAACCATCGACCGTGTTGATCGACAACAAATACTCCCACGCCTAAATCCGACGGCGCATCTGCAGGCACAAAAATAGTAGCATGTATGCTTTGAAGTGGCCCAGTAATAGCATCTGGAATGCGAACAATTGTCGTTAACGGTGCAACGAGGGTTACTTCTTGTTTCCTGTCTGGTTCAACAATTGGTGGAACCGGTGCGGTGTTAGTGCTGGGCTCGGGCACAACGGGCTCAGCAGCCTGAGCACAACCCAGCACCACCATCGCTATGACTATTAACAGGTGCCGCATGATAAAACCTTACTGGTATATCACCTGTGGCCTACTGTCGGTTGCGAGAGATTCGTCAGTGAAGAAAAACTCATGAGTCACTGCTACCAAATCAGTTAGCTCAACAGCTCAGGCGTGCGATCTGGAAAAAGAAACCAGTTAGCACGCGTCACGAACAAAAAGCGTACCCGATTGGATTCGAACCAATGACCGGCAGCTTAGAAGGCTGCTGCTCTATCCAGCTGAGCTACGGGTACGTGCGGGTGGCATGATGACAATTTGGGTTGGGCTGTGAAGGGGTTTGGTTTTTTAGATCCACCACCAGCCGCGAAGTCTAAGTCCTGGGAGCGTTGGCGGCTTGCCGGCATGGTGCGGGTTTTTGGGGTTGGGAATATAGTTATAAACACGGGTGACTTACATTAATAAAATCGAATTATCGGCGAGCCGCCGGCGTTCTCAGGACTTGGTGCATCCGAGAAGGTGATTTTCCGATTTTTAGTGATGAAATTAATCAATTCAATTTTCACGTTCCGCATACCCTGTCATTTTTAATTGATGATTCGATGGACGAGAGGCATTTTTTACACCATCCAGCCGAGTTATAACTATGTGATTGAA
>JAHEDF010000593.1 GCA_024641365.1 Planctomycetota bacterium
CTGGCGGTGGTGCAATTTGGCATGCTGACGAGGTTACGTATTGCTTAGTCGGCGAAGCAGGTCGCGACGGCATGCCACAACGTGTGCGCGACATGTACCCGTTAATTCACGGCGCAATTTTATCCGCTTTAGCTGTGGCGCTGTCATCAGCTCATCAGTCTGCTGAATTCGCTTTACAAGCACACGCGATTGGTGATCGCCGTTACAGCGATGAACCGCGTTGTTTTGCCTCACCTGCCGCTGATGACCTAATAACCAAAAGCGGAGCCAAAGTATTAGGCAGTGCTGGACGCCAACGCGGACAGCGCATTTTGATGCATGGCTCACTCAAATTAGCAAGTAACCCATGGGACAGCTCCACTGTCGATGGTTGTGGATTAGATTTTTCAGCTGCTGCCCAAGTCATTCGTTCTGCCTGTACACAGGCATTAGGACAGTCAATTACAGAAGATGACTGGTCGACAAAGGAACTACAAGCTCGCAAAGAAATTCTGGATGCACGTTATGCAAACGATGCTTGGGTTAAACGGCGGCAAGGCCCACGACCATAACTGCTAGCATCCAAAAGCTGTAACGCGTTGTGCCATTTCCCTCATGGATTCCTCATGAATGCATGATTATACTAAAACGCGGGAGTAGTCTGATGCGGGTGTTGATAGTTGAAGATGATTCAGCAATTCGCGGCGCCTTAACGCAAGCACTACAAGAAGATGGTTACGCAGTGGATGCTTCCAGCGATGGCGATGAAGGTTTGTGGTACGCCGAATCGAATGACTATGATTTAATTGTGCTCGACTTGATGCTCCCTGGCATTGATGGCATGGAATTATTACGTCGCGTGCGCGCTGGTGATCGTCATCCTGCTGTGCTAATTATCAGTGCTCGTGACACCGTCGAAGATCGTGTCAAAGGACTCGACGTGGGAGCTGACGATTACTTAGTAAAACCATTTGCCCTGCCCGAATTATTAGCACGGGCACGCTCGTTAGTGCGCAGACGCCATCGCCAATCAACCCCTACTTTAACGTTAGGCGACATCGTCGTCGATACCACGAACCATACCGTAACCTGGCAAAAAAAACCAGTTTTGCTGACTCCGCGTGAATACGCCTTATTAGATTATCTGATGCGACGCGGCGGCGCCTTAGTCAGTCGCACTGAATTATGGGATCATGTCTATGCGTTTCATGATGATGCGACGTCAAATGTGGTAGATCACTTTATTGCTAAATTACGTAAAAAATTTGCTGACGTTGGTGCACCGCCATTTATTCACACGCGTCGCGGGCATGGGTATCAATTGGCGTTAAATCCTGACGCATCATGAACAAAGAAAATGACATAATAACTACGGTTGTCATGCCAGTTGGTATCAGCTTGCGCGCACGTTTGGTTACCATGGTGATTGTAACCACCGCGGTAGTTGTTGCTTTTGCAGCAATTGCTGCGTGGTTAGCGAGTGCTCGTATTCAGCGCCTGGCTGCCGAAAAAGTTTTACATGAAAATGTAAATGCCATTATGCCAGAAATGTCTCTTCGTGCTTGGCGAGCACATCGGGATGGTCGTCAACTTACCGAACTGGTGCCGCCTTCTTTTGAAAACAATTCACCCCTCCCACGTGCTATTATTAATCGCGAAAATAAAATACTGACTAGTAGTGAATCGCCAGCATTTCAAGAGGACTGGGTAAATAAACTAAGCCCGATTAATGGTCATATACAATACGTTGAATTACCAAATATTGGCTACGCATTGGCCTTATCGACTGATATTGATTTGCGCATTCCCCCTAAAAGGCCAACTCCTCCTGAGCGAATGCGAGAAGATGCCCGCGACCTCGCGCCTGGGCCACGAAGACTTTTGGATCGATTTGACGAACGATCTGAGCAATTCGCCGAAACCTTAGCAAAAACAAAACCACGCTTGGTACTCATACATCCATTAGAATCCATGCATCGTGAATTAACTAACCAAGCATGGCTGCTTGGCGGTATGTGGTTTTTAGCTTGTGCAGCAGTCGCGGGCGTTGCGTTATTTATTACATCTCGCGTATTAAAACCGGTGCACACATTAACCGAAGCCATTGCTGCAATCGAACCGGGTACACCACATCATCATATTGCCGTACCGCATATTGCCGCCGAATTACATCCCGTGCAAACACGACTCAATGAATTAATGGATCGCGTTAATACGGTACTACGACGAGAACAACAAACGACAGCCAATATTGCCCATGAATTACGAACGCCCCTAACTGGATTACGCACTCAATTAGAATTAGCGTTATCGCGCGAACGCGATCCTGCTGAAATAGCGGAATTATGCCGACAAGGCCTTAGCACCATGACAATGCTGCAAGGATTAGTCGATAATTTATTATTGTTATCACGCTTAGAAGCTGGCAAAGAACGTCCTAATGCGACAGCCGTTGAATTCGCCGAAGTATTGGCCAGCGCGTGGAGTTTGCATCAACCAACGGCCGTCGCACGCAAAGTGACATTAGATCGAAAAATAGAACCGGCTCTCAGCTTAG
>JAHEDF010000594.1 GCA_024641365.1 Planctomycetota bacterium
ACCTACTGATTTGTGGACCAATTTAGGATATGTCAGCGCACTAGAATGTGCAGGTCGTGTTGCTGAAGCAGAAAAAATATTAGAAGAAGCCACCGATGGGCATGCACGCTCAGCGATGTTACATCGCTTCCGTCATTTATTTTTTGTACGACGAGAAAATATTAGCAGTGCCGCTCGTAGTCAAAAAGCATTAAATCTCGAAGTCATTGAAGAAGGACCTGAAGATCAACTGGCAGATCTCTATTTTAATCAAGGACGCTATTATGAAGCGCGTAGTGAACTCGAACGCTTATTACGTGACGGTGTTTTAGAGAAAGAAAATAGAATCGAATTTAAAGCCAGCATCGTTGCGCGTATTGGAGCCTGTTTACGACAAAGTGGAGAATTTGAAGCCGCACGTGAACGCTTATCCGAAGCGCTCGCACTTGAACCCGGCAATCATTGGACGTTATCCGAATTAGCAGAAACCGAACGTGCACTCGGTAACGTGGCAAACGCACGTCGTCGCTATCGTGAATCACTTGAGGCCAACAACGACGATCATTGGACACGTGGACATTTAGCGCAATTGGAATGCGAAGACGGTAATTCAGATACTGCTATTGAATTATATGAAGAAATACTCGCAGCCGAACCAAAAGCGGCATGGGCAAAAGTCGAATTAGCACAAGTCGTCGCTGAACGTGATACCGAACGCGCAGCCGAATTATTAGCGAGTGCTTTAGAAGACGATCCGAATTTTCCCTGGGCACATGCGCAATTCGGTAATTTGTCCCGACGCGCTGGACGCTTAGAAGAAGCGCGCACTCATTATCAACGTGCGGCTGCGGCCGCGCCTGGGGCAACCTGGATACTGCATGAGCAAGCAGATATTTGTCGCCAATTAGGACGCTTAGAAGAAGCGTATTCGTACCTTGAACATGCGCGTGGCATTAATCCGTATGATGCAATTACCTATGGCTACATGGCAGATTTATTACGCCACGAAGGTAAATCCTCGCAAGCGATTGCTAATTTAGAAAAAGCTGTCGAAATTGATCCGGCTTACGCATGGGCGTGGCGTGAATTAGCTGAATTACGTGCATTAAATAATCGTCACGATGATGCTGAGGCCGCTTATCGCAAAGCGTGCGACATTGAACCAGGCGAAGCCATTAATGATGGACTCAAAGCTTTTATTTTACGCTGTCAGGGTCGACGTGATTTAGCAGCGCCTTATTTAGAACGCGCTGTTGAACAGCAACATGATTATTTATGGGCGTGGCGTGAACGAATTGATTATGCGTTTTCATGCGGGCGTTATGACCAAGCCGAAATTATGGCGCGACAAGCCATGGTCGCACTTCCGAATACACCGCCTTTAATGGCGATGCTGGCAGAGGCATTGCGTAAGCAAGGTAATCGCGAAGAAGCAAAAGAAGTTGTTGATAAAGCACTAAGCCTCGCACAAGAAGCGCCACAATTATGGGCCATCAAAGCGGAAATTGCTGCCGAAGATGGTGATTTAAAAACGGCAGAGCAAGCCGCAGCGCGAGCGGTGTCCTTAGATAATTCTGTCGAATATAAAGCACTGCTCGCACAAATTGCTCTGGCCGATGGTGACGAAGCGCAGGCTGATAAATTAGTCACTACCTTAATGACTGCGCCGCAACCAATTTTAGCTGCCTATGAATTATCGGCATCGATTGCAGAGCGTCGTAATCAATTAGAGCTCGCATTACGTTATTGCCAGCAAGGTTTAGATGGTGCTTTTAAAGATGAACCACGCTTATTAATTCGTCGTGCGCGCTTACAATTACATGGCATCTCGGATGCCACAGAGCAACGTAAAATTGTTGCTCCCCTACAACCATTATTTGAGCGAGATTCCGGTGTACCGTGGCGAGAATTATCGCATGTCTACGCAACTGCGCGCCAAGCCGTGCTCGCACGCCGCGCAGCACACATGCATCAAGTCATGTCATCGGCGGCAGATCAAGGCCGTGCCTGGTTGGCCATCGCAGAATTAGAGTTATCACTCGGTAGCGCGGATGCCTCACAACAAGCGCTCGATATTGCAATCCAACACGATGAAAAAGCTGTTGCTGCATTAATTTTAGGAGCGGTTCTCGCTGAACAACGTGGCGACCACGATACCGCCATCGCACGACTAGAACAATTAGACCGTCAATTAGCAGAGTCTGATCCAGGCAGTGAAGCCGGTAGCGCAGATGCGGTTCTTCATCGACAATTAGTTTTATTGTATGAGCGCATTGGCCGTTATGATGATGCCGAACGATTATGGCAAACTATTATTAAAAATCATCAAACTCAATTAACCCATCAAGCGGAATATTGCTGTTATTTATTGCGTCGTCAGCGCTTTAGCGATGCGAATGAACGTGCCGACGCCATTATGCCCGAATTAATTGAACGGCATGGTGAAGCCAGCGAAACACAACGATTATTAAAAGATCTTGCTATACATCGGGCTGGGGAACATGGCGCACGTACCGGTTTGTCGGTGTTAAAAACCGCTGATGCTATTTTA
>JAHEDF010000130.1 GCA_024641365.1 Planctomycetota bacterium
CAGGTACGCGCAAAGAAATTTCACGAGATCATAATGGCATTATGCAGACTTTTAAAGTAAATGTATATAAAACAAAACCAGTGAACACTAAAGGCGCATTAGATGGCAGTGGCGACAAACAATTAGATGGCGATGTCACCAATGCCATTGAATTAATGCAGCGATTGTCTAAATCAGAACGCGTTCGTCAGTCATTTGTACGCAATGCATTCCGATATTTTATGGGACGCAACGAAATGTTCTCTGATTCACAGACGCTCATTAATGCCGATCGTGCTTATGTAACCAGTGGTGGCAGTTTTAAAGCATTGGTTATTTCATTACTCACTTCAGACTCATTCATGTATCGTAAAGCCATAAAGGAATAAATTATGACTTTTTCACGACGTTCCTTTCTCACTAAATCAACGGCAAGTGCGACCGGGCTTCTGGCCATGCCTGGGCTGTCCAACTTATTTGCGGCATCGGGACAACCAGCTCCAGCCACGCCGCGATTTATATTTATTCGGAAAAGCAATGGCATGCAGCCAGAATGGCTGGTTCCGCCAACATTGAGCGCGGCAGAAAAATCACGAGAAGATGCTAAGCAGTCACTTGAATTAGATTTATCGAAACATGAGTTACCAGATTGGATGCAGCCGCTCGCTGGCCATCAGAAAAATTTAACCATTTTGCAGGGTCTGTCGGCAAAAATGTGCACGATGGGACATTCCACTTATCAATCGCCATTGGGAGTCTGTCGTTCGGCAGAGCGTGTTGCTACGATTACACGTGCAACGGTGGACGTTGAATTAGGTCGCATGTTCACCAGCCCATTTGAGCATATTGAATTGACCTGTTCTATGAATCAAACCGGTGTGGTGCGCGGCATGTCGGCCATTGGACCCATGCAGCCGAATTATGCGTTTGCATCTCCAGGGGCCGCATATCGCAATTTATTCCAAATAGCAGCCGAAGATAAAAATATTCAAATTGACCAATCTTTAAATAATAATTTATATGCTTTTATATCTCAAGGCGCTAAAGTAAAAGGTGACAACCTTGGAGTCATCGAAGGACAGCAGAAAATTGGCAATTATGTCGAGTCTGCAGATGCCTTAATTAAACGTAATAAACAATTAAAATCTATGGCTGACGAAATACGTCGTCATACCCCAAAAATCAGCACCGCAATCTTAAACGATCAGTACAATACCATTGAACAACAGCAAACATTTGTTGATGTATTAGTGTCAGCTTTGCGCGCAGGGTTAAGTAACGTTTTTACTTTAACATTAGATGATTTAGGAACGGTTTACAGTGGGCTCTTTGACTTTGATGTGCACTTACATGAAATTGGCCACAATAAAGAGCAAAAAGGCGTGGCAGCGTTAGATATCCGCACGAAATTACGCACGCATCACATGACCTTGGTCAATAAATTGGTGGACGATTTAAAGAACACGCCAACAGCATCTGGATCAGCATTCGATCACACAGTCATCATGTATTTACCAGAAAATGGCGAAAAGCATCACAGTGTTGGCACGGAAGTTCCATTTGTCATTCTTGCTGGCGACAAGGTGAAATTGCGCAATATCGGCAATCGTTACATTCGCTTACCGGAATATACCAGCAATGATCATAAGACATTGGGTAATTTCTACACCACTATTCTCAATGCTTACGGCAATCCTATCAAACATTACGGGGATTTCGATGTGGCGCTGAAAATTAATCAAGCTGGACCAATTAAGCAATTAATGTCATAAATTGCGACATAATTTGGTGTCTATGTAATTACCGTCAGCGATGTCTGATGCCGGTGTCCGAGAAAGACAGGAACTTGTCTAACGCGAATACACAGATAATGCGTACACGCTAAATAAGCCATTCATAGGTGCTTACAGGTGTAGGCGCTCTTTTTTTACATCTCGTTATAAAACACCCTATGCACCATATTAAAATCTTTTCCGCTATCGTTGCCGCAATATTTTGCTTTGTATCAATTGCTTGTTCTACCTATCGAAACGTGGGTACATCGGTTCAGGTTTCACCTTTATCACCTGAAATAGCGACTGAATATGACTTGGATCCAGCATTCTTTAAAAAGAGTGCGATGGTGCAGGATATTCTTATCGCGACTTCCGATAAAGTGGCTGATGTTACCATTTTAGAAGCGGCCTACCTTTTTGATCAGATGATGATCAGTCTTGAGCCAGGAATTGCGCAACGTATTCGTGAAAAGAAAGTGTTGTGTGTATTGGTTGGTCATAAAGAGATGACTTCAGACATTCCATTTTTCACCACGGATAAAACGGGCGAAGAATTAGATTTTTATAATTGGCGCAAACGTGGATTCTTAACCAAAGTCAAAGATCGTTCGGTGGTTTTATTCGCTGAAGAAGATGTCATGGAATATGACGGCGGTATGCAAATAGAGAGCATTTTAATTCATGAATTTGGTCACGTGATTCAATTTGCAGGATTCTTACCTGAAATGACCGACCGCATGAAAGGTATTTATGCACGCTCAATGGAAAAAGGTTTGTATAAAGATGGTTATGCCGCACAGCGCTTTCGCCGCGTAACGAGCGACACGCCAGTTAGCCTGTTAGATGCTTTAGAAAAGTCATTTCCTGACCAATCAAAAGTATTTCTCACGAGATGCTTAAATGGCGGTGATATTTTAGTGAATGGAAAACCAACAACTGCTGATGTTAAAGTGACGCGTAACGATAAAGTGCTCATTGTTTTCGGTGGAGAAAAGAACACCTACGCACGTTTAAATCCGGCTGAATATTGGGCAGAAGGGGTACAAGCGTGGTTTAATACCAACCGCACCATGGATCATGATCACAACCATATCCATTTGCGCGAACAGTTAATTGCCTATGACCCAGAATTGGCTGATTTATGTAAGACGGTATTCGGAAATACATCGTGGCGTTTCGTATCGCCACGGGAACGAGCAGGTACCGGTCATCTAGTTAATTACGATCCGAAGACGGCTCCAAAAGTACAAAAGCTACCGCACATTGATAAGGCAGCACAAGATTATTACGACACGTATTGGAAAGATTATTGGCAGCGCTTGCATGACAAATACGATCAAAAGTCTAGTTCGGTCAAATAATTTTAGCGCTCCATTTGATTAGTTAATGGTGAGTCTTTTCTTACTGCCGTTCTATGACATGGGCGGTTCGGGAGTGGTTTGCCTTGTCTGAATGCCCAATGCTAATCGTCTTCATGCATGGCAAGCGCGGGCACTGATCCATATGTTGTTCTGCATGTAAAATGAAGTTTATCTGCGTTCTCACTGGGAGAACCACGTCTCCAAGCACTTGTAGGTTGAAAGTTCAGGCTGTGAACGTGAAACGTTTGCTTGGGTAGTACATGTTTACATGGACAAGACCCTACCCGAAGAGCGAGCAACATCTTATATGATTAAAAAACTATTTTCGTCGCTATGTCTCATAGTCCTTGTAATCGGAACCTCATCTTATGCGGCAGAATGGACCGATCTTTTCGACGGCAAGACATTGGATGGTTGGCACAAGTCAGTTGAAGGCGATGCGCAAGTAGTCGACGGTGAAATTCATATGGTATCAAAAGGAAAAAATTTGTGGCTTGTTCATAACCAAACATTTGAAAATTTTGAATTTGAAGCCCAGGCCTTTATGCCAGAAGATGACTACAATTCCGGTATCGCTTTTCGCGCTACCGATAAAGGGGCCAAGCCAATCGGTTATCAATGTGAAATTTGGTCAAAGAAAACGGGCTCTATTTATGGTATTGGCAAAGGTACTGTTTTACCAGCAAGCGAAAAAGAATGGGATAGTTTTTACCAAGTCGCAGGCGATTGCTTTAAGGCCGGGCAATGGAACACAATTCGTATTCGTTGTGAGGGTACGCATATTCAAATTTGGGTGAATGATCATCAAACAGCAGATATAAATAATGAATTATGGAAAAGCGGTGTCTTTGCCTTGCAGCATCACGGTAAAGGTGGCGTGCACAAATTCCGCCAGATCCGGGTTCGGACTCTTTAGCAAGAATTCAGGAGCGAGAATTTAGGCACTTAGCGCATACGGTGTCTTAATGATATAAAATTATCATCGGTGAGATCGTTTAAGCGTGTTTCTTCTTAGCATGCATGAGACAGTTTATTTTGGCGGAAAAGAAGCCCCTTGTTACATGTTTGCACCTATGCCAATATTTCAAAAAAATAATTAGACCGCAATAAGTGTCTAATACGGCTGTTATTTTAGATAAAAACGCTTAATCAGTCAGTCTATATTGTACTTCCAATTACTGCATTGAGATCTAGTCCTGGTATTTGAAACATGAGCCACTAACAACGTAAACCACTGTGGTACGGTAGACAATTAGGGAGCCCAAAAATGTCGAATGATAAGATGATAAAGCATAATATTTGCCGCCGTGTGAACGATTTACTTGCACGTTTGCTGCACCTCGTGGCAATCATATTTTTTGCCTCGCTGATATCACAAAGTATCAGCGCCAGTGAAAAGAGCATAAACTTTAACCGCGATATTCGCCCCATATTATCTGACAAATGTTTCCATTGTCATGGTCCAGATGTTAAAGATCGCAAAGGCGATTTGCGGTTTGATATGCCAGATGGAAAAGAGGGGGCGCTCACCAAGCGCGATAAATATTTTATTATTAAACCCGGTGATGTAGAAAACAGTGCGCTTTGGTCTCGTTTGACCACGGATGATGAAGATGATGTGATGCCCCCACCGAAGTCACATAAAAAACCATTAAACTCAATGGAGAAGGCAAAGATTAAAAAATGGATTGAAGAAGGTGGTACCTATGAAGATTTCTGGGCATTTATCTCGCTCAAGAAAATAGCTCCCGACACTATAAAACAAAATTCGTGGAATTCTAATTTTATCGACAATCGCGTCATGGCCCATTTAGAAAGCGTTGGCATGCAGCCCAAGCCTGAGGCTGACAAACGAACATTAATTCGTCGGCTAAGTTTCGATCTTACGGGCTTGCCACCAACAACAGAAGAAATTAATAATTTCTTGCAGGACAATTCAAAAGATGCCTACGAAAAAGTTGTCGATCGTTTATTGGCGAGTCCGCATTACGGCGAACATATGACCCGTTATTGGGCCGACTTAGTGCGATTAGCTGACACTAACGGCATGCACAAAGATTTTCCACGAGATTTCTCCACTTACCGTGATTGGTTGATTCGTTCTTTTAATGATAACCTTCCTTTTGATGAATTCATAACCTACCAATTAGCAGGCGATCTCTATGAAAAGCCAACAAATGATCAATTAATTGCTTCCGGTTTTAATCGCTTGCATTTAATCATTGATAAAGGAACAGCCTTACCCGAAGAAAGTCAGCATAAAAACGTGGCCGATCTAGTAGAGGCATTTGGGACGGTCTTTTTAGGTTTGACGGTGCAATGCACGCAATGTCACGATCACAAATATGATCCCATGACTCAAAAAGAATATTATCAGCTGTACGGATTTTTTAATAATTTCTCGGGTGATCCAGAAACCAAAGGTCGTGAGAAAAATGGTGTGCAAGCTCCATTTTTAACTTTGGACCCGTTACCTGGCAGTGACAAACCGCGCTTTGCTATGCATATGAGTGAAAAAAATCCACCACGCAAAACGTTTCGTTTAGATCGTGGCTCCTATGAATTACCCAAAGAAGAAGTGGAGCGAAATACGCCAGCGTTCTTGCCGCCGATGAAGAAGAAAGAAGGCATGTATTCACGTATGGATTTGGCTGAGTGGCTGGTTGATAAAAAGCATCCCTTAACGGCACGTGTTGCTGTTAATCGTTTTTGGCAGCAAATATTTGGCGTCGGCATTGTGAAGACCTCGGAAGATTTTGGCGCACAAGGTGAATGGCCCAAGCATCCGGGATTACTTGATGATTTAGCATTGCAATTTATCGAGTCCGATTGGGATGTAAAAAAATTATTACGTACGATTGTCTTGTCGAACACCTACAAACAGAGTTCTGATGCAAAAAAAGAGGAGTTTATTGCGGACCCTGACAATCGGCATTTAGCGCGTGGTTCACGTTATCGCATGGATAGTGAAATGATTCGTGATCAAATTCTTATGGTTAGCGGACAACTCAACCGGACCATGTACGGTCGCAGTGTTTTCCCACCGCAGCCACCAGGTTTATGGAAAATGGTGAGTATGGTAGGGGATGTCTATAAACCAGATACGGACGACAATATTTACCGTCGTTCACTCTATACTTTCTGGCGACGTGGCATGCCGCCACCGCAAATGACGATTTTTAATGCCCCATCGCGAGAAGCCTGTATCGCGCGGCGTGAACGTACGAATACGCCATTACAAGCTTTGCTACTTATGAATGAAGAGGAATTCTTTATAGCAGCCCGTAAATGTGCTATGAATACGTGGCAGGAAACAAATGACTTAGATAAAGCAATGCGAGTTCTTTATGAGAAAATTAGTTCGCATGAACCAAGTGCGGAGCGCATGGCTCTTATGAAAAAAGCCTATAATGATTTTGCCGCTATTTATCAGTCTGATGAAAAATTGACGCAAGAAGCCACGCCAGAACTGAAAGATAAAGATAAAAAGGAGCGCGTGCATATGGCTAGTTTTACCATGCTTGCTCATAGTTTGCTTAACCTTGAATTGGTCAAAGTACGGAGATAATCATGCATTCATTTCAACAATTTTGTGATCTGCAAAATCGCCGCCAGTTTCTGAAATATACCACATTGGGGTTGGGAAGTGCCGCACTTGGCAGCTTGAGCCCGAATACATTAATTGGGGCGACACCCAAAGGCATTAGCACGAAAGCCAAAGCAAAGCGCGTTATTTTTCTCTTTATGGGCGGAGCACCGAGCCAACTTGATTTATTTGATTATAAACCGGATTTAGAAAAACTGCATGGGCAGCCATTGCCCAAGGAAATAAGTAATGGTCAGCGTGTAACGGCCATGACCCGTGGTAAAGAACAAATAATTTGTGCGTCGATTTTCAAATTTGCGCCTCAGGGTAAAAGTGGTTTGGTGATGAGTGAATTATTGCCGCATTTATCTCAACATGCGGATGACCTCTGTTTAATAAAATCGACACATACAGGAGCTATTAATCACGATCCTGCTAAAACATTTTTCTGTACGGGTAATGAAATGGCGGGTAAGGCGAGCATGGGTGCCTGGCTGAGTTATGGCCTGGGAACCATGAATAAAGACTTACCAGATTTTATCGTACTTAATTCAGCATTTTGGTCCGGTAAGGTAAATGTGCAGGCACTGTATAGCCGCTTGTGGGGCGCAGGCTTTTTACCGTCGAAACACCAAGGCATTGCCTTCCAAGCGGCAGGCGACCCTGTGCTGTTTTTATCGAATCCTGCCGGTGTGAATAAAGATGTGCGGCGCAAAATGTTAGATTTTGTTGCCAAAGTAAATCAGGATGAACAACGTTCAGTAAATGATCCTGAAATCCAAACATCTCTCGCTCAACAAGAGATGGCTTTTCGCATGCAAACATCGGTTCCGGAATTAACCGATTTAAGCTCGGAGAAGAAAGAAACGTTAGATATGTATGGCCCGGACGTTCACAAAAGTGGGTCGTTCGCACGTAATTGTTTATTGGCTCGCCGTATGGCAGAACGTAACGTGCGCTTTGTCCAGCTATTCCATCGTGGTTGGGACCATCATTCAAAATTACCTGACAATTTACGCGGCCAGGCACGAGACGTCGATCAGCCGATTGCCGCATTATTAACCGATTTAAAGCGTCGTGGTTTATTAGATGACACCTTGGTCGTTTTTGCAGGAGAATTTGGCCGCACGACTTACGCACAGGGTATGGATAAGAAAAAACGCGATGTGTACGGTCGTGATCACCATCCTCGTTGTTTTACGACTTGGATGGCGGGTGGCGGAATTAAAGGAGGGATCAGTTACGGTGAAACCGATGATTTCTGTTACAATATCATTAAAAATCCAGTGCATGTCCGAGACCTACAGGCGACCATGTTTCACCAACTAGGCATTAATCACAATGAATTAAGTTTTCCATTCCAAGGATTGGATCAACGTTTAACCGGGGTCGAACCAGCGCACGTAATAAAAGATATTTTAGTGTAATATAAGCGAAGAAAAAAATTCTCTTCGCTTATAGTTTTTTCTGTAGTGATTCCAACGACGGAATTAAAACTTTTTGAATGAACGCTGTCATGCGATGCACGTCGTTTAAAATAAGGCGTGCTTCTTTAGCATCGACGCGTTGATCAGCGATTGCTAATGCAATAGTCTGACTAAGTGAGGCCATTTTACTGAGGCCGTCAACGACAGTGCGAAACGCATCGGGAACACTATTCAAATCGTCCTGTTGATTAAGTGCAACAATTACCGCGTGTCGTAATTCAGGATCAAGCGCACCAATAATAAGTAATTCATCGGCGCGCCATTGTTTTAATTCGCCACGGTCACGTGATAAAGTTGCATGGTTTTTGCCAAGTAGTTTCGCTAATTCAGAACAGCGACTTTGCCGTAGTAATTCTAGGCGTTGATTCACAGCATGGTGTTTATGTCTCGACATGGATCTGCTACCGTTAAAGGGGAATGTGCTCGCGCTCGCAGCAAAGCTAGTCGTTTAGTCAGGTAAGGGAATGCCAATAATCTAGTGGAGTTGACTTTTGTGAGTGCAATCGTGCCTATTTCGTATACATAACCCCAAAGCATGACGACAGCATGAAAATAGCAGCGTTTGTTCTCTTATTCATCGGTATGCCACTATCCATTTTTGGGTACTGGGGCAGTCAAACAGTAGCCGGGCGGAAAAAATATGATGAGATGGACGGTATTATACCGATTTTTTCATTATATTTGGGAGTCGTTCTTGTCATAATTGGACTGATTGTTGGGCTTTGGTGGTTGTCCTTAGAAGAAACGGGTGCGCCGCCAACGGACCCTGAAAAAATTGAATCAGACTAGCGGTCTACCGACCTAACAGGATTAATTGAAGAGGCAGTGAAACGGGGTTGTCGTAGTTTTATCAGACCAGCTTTCGATCTGCAGGCATCACTAGCAGACAAAGTCTGCTAGCCTGACCTATCGTTTTAAAGCGATGTAATAAAAGTAGCGGAAAGATAAATAATACCGCAAACGATCAAGAAGTTGTTATTTTCGTTTATGTCTGTCGGTTTATTACACATGCGATTACTACAGCCAATACATTAAGTTTAAGTACACCATTGCACCATCGGTTTCCATGAGAACGGTAGACGCATCAGGCAATA